>JAAYBY010000050.1 GCA_012729935.1 Clostridiaceae bacterium
GAAGAGAGGACATGTCCTGGAAAAATTCGCGCAAAAAGGGAATATCCGACGATTCGACGGCAGTTAAAGAAATGCGCGGGCCTTGAAGCGGTAATTTTGATGTCACACTATTTTGTATCATTTTCGTACCTCCTTCGATCAATCAGCCGGAATAGTTCTTGTCTGATTATCCAGAGTTCTCCTTTTTTAGTATAGCAGTGAACGGTCTGTCGTGTGAATCCTGAATCTTTTATTTGCTCTCCTGAAATGCTTAATGTGTCGCAAATTGATCGCATAACAGTTTGACATAAACACATTTTGGTAAATTGAGTCAGAGAAAGCATTTCTTTGTGTTATCAAGCTTGACAAGATCTGTACCAATCCGTATAATTCAGATCGTGTCAAAAATCGGCACCAAGATGGTGGGATTAGCTCAGTTGGTTAGAGTGCCAGATTGTGGCTCTGGAGGTCGTGGGTTCGATTCCCATATCCCACCCCAAAACGACTTGGGATATTGGCAAGTTTGCCTGAACAAAGTCATTGGGGTGTAGCCAAGCGGTAAGGCACGGGACTTTGACTCCCGCACTCGTAGGTTCAAATCCTGCCACCCCAGCCATACGATCCACTAGCTCAGTTGGTAGAGCACCTGACTTTTAATCAGGGGGTCCGGAGTTCGAGCCTCCGGTGGATCACCAGTTGATGGCCCCAGGTGCATTATGCACCCGGGGTTTTTCATTACCAATGAACAAGTTGATTTTCGGCAGCAGATTTCTAACCGTAGGGCAACCGTCAATCAGTTGCAGAAATGGATAGGCATTCCAATGAGAAACGTTCTTGTAACCGGCGGGGCCGGATTTATCGGCAGTCATTTTATCCGCTATTTGCTCAACCATGAACCGGACTGCTCTGTCATTAATGTTGACAGTTTGACGTATGCAGGCCAGTGGCAGCCCTTGCATCCTGAGGATGCCAAGAACCGACAGATCTTTATCAAAGCTGACGTCACAAATAAGATTGCCATTAACAAAATATTTATTGATTATTCAATATCAGATGTCGTCCACTTTGCCGCGGAAACCCACGTTGACAACAGTATAGATAATCCGGAACTTTTCTTTCGGACAAATGTCATCGGAACTCAAGTAATGCTGGAAGCAGCTAGACAGTGCTGGACTGCTTTATCAAACGAAACACAGCCGAGGTTCATTTACATTTCGACAGATGAAGTCTATGGATCTTTGGAATCAGAGGGTCTTTTTGATGAAATGTCACCAATGCAGCCAAACAATCCATATTCTGCCTCAAAAGCCTCTGCCGATCTGATGGTTCGCTCCTATTTTCGAACGTTTGGCTTACCGGTTATCACCACGCGATCCTGCAATAACTACGGGCCTGGGCAGTTACCTGAAAAACTGATTCCGATGACAATCAACCGGGCGAGGAGGGGAGATGCAGTTCCAATATACGGGAGCGGGAACCAGCAGCGAGACTGGCTGCATGTGACCGATCATTGCCATGCGATCCACCTTGTTCTGAGACATGGATCTCCGGGAGACGTCTACAATATCGGTGGAGATAATGAACAAAGGAATCGTGTCGTTGTCCAGATGATTCTGGACTATATGGGACAATCGAGAGAATTGATGACGATGGTTAATGACCGACCTGGTCATGATAAACGATATGCACTGGACAGCACAAAAATCAAACGTGAACTGGGTTGGCAGCCGGAGATTCCGTTTAAAAAGGGGCTTGAGGATACCATTGACTGGTACTTAAGACATGGTGAGTGGCTCGATCAGATCAGCCAATGATTGTTTTCTATTCACTCTCAAAATAAAAAGCGTGCACTCAGTTTCCTGAATGCACGCTTTTGCGATTAACTTGAACGGTATTTAAGAGGCATTACCACTGTTTGGTGCAGCACTTGTGCTGTCACCGCCTGATGGCTCTTCATCACCGGTGACAAGTTCGTAACCGGAATTGACCCAGCCGGCAGGTGCGTTGGAGGGCATGCCTGTTCCGCCATTGAGCGAGACGGCGTCATAGCCCAGCAGGCGAAGTGCAGCAACGGCCTGACCGGCTGTTTGACCGGTGTAGCAATACACAACGATTTTTTTGTTTTTCGGTAAGGCACTCAAGTCATCCAGCATGGTTTTGCCAAAAGGAATGTTGATAGCACCTGGGATGTGACCGGCAGCGTAGTCCTCTGCCTTCCGTACTGACAGAATAACGATATCTGATTTACTGTCGATGGCCGCTTTTAAGTCAGCTTCAGATATTTTGTAATTTTTATACTGATCTGTAATGGCTTCCATTTTTGTATAATAGTCGTCGATTGCAGCAGCAATTTTTTCATCGATGGTATTTGAGGCATCAGGCAGGGTGTTTTCCTGAGTTTCCGTGACATCTTCGACGCCCTCTACTTTAGAAATACCAAGATTCCAACCAAGGTTTACGCTGCGTGCCTTGATGCCGGCAACGTTGAGTGTCAAAACAGCCTGACCAGCTGTCTGACCGGTGTAGCAGTAGATAAATACTTCCTTGTCCTGTGGTATTTTTTCGAGGTTATCGCTGATCGCTGTTCCCCAGGGAAGATTGACAGCACCTTTGATATGACCTTCTGCATATACATCGGGCTGGCGGATATCGAGGATGACCATATCTTCTCCTGCATTAACTTTGTCGACAAAATCCTGTTCACCAATCTTATAGATGTGATCAGGCATGTTGCTGACGACCGATTTTACGGCTGATGTTACAACTGTATCTGTCTGAGCACAGGCGGATGCCAGCAAAGCAACAACAAGCATCAATGAAATCAATACATGTTTTTTCATAACGATGTCTCCTTTTATTTGTTGATCGAACAATGACTCAATTTCATATGATAACGAATGATTGTGGCATACGTCAATAAATATTTTGAAATTATGTTCAAAAGCGTCATTGGATGAATCTTTGCATGCTTTGTTTTGTGGTTACGGGATAATTGATTGTTCGAACACATGAAAATGAGTCCTCATGTATAGAGACGTTGCTAAAGGTGTTATCAATTGACATGACCGATGGCTGGTGTAAAATGACAAAGACGCTTATGTGAAACAGACAAATAGATCAGACTGCATTCGAAAATCTATCAGCCTGAAATCAGCAGGCAGTAGGATGATACGAAAAACATGCGTATACCATTTCAAAAACCTTTTCAGCTCGTGAAGGCTGATCCATACATTCAACAGGTGATTTTGTCAGGTAGAACAGAGGGAGACGGAATCATGACCGCACGCTGTCGCGCCTGGCTGAGCGAACGCTTATCAACTGACAACATTCTGATGATGAGTTCCTGCACCCAGGCACTCGAGGCATCCATACAACTGGCTGGGCTGTGTCCCGGTGAAGAAGTGATCATACCGTCATTTTCACATCCGTCAGCTGCCAATGCTGTATTATTGGCCAAAGGAACCGTTGTTTTTACGGAAGTGGAGCCGGTACATCTGACGCTGGACCCTCTATCGCTGGAACGTCATATAACATCTCGAACACGTGCGGTCATCGTTGTTCACTACGGCGGCATCAGCTGTGATATGGATTCGATAATGGCAATCGCCAGACGTCATGATCTGGTGGTTATTGAAGACTGCGCGCAAAGCTTTTTGTCGCAGTACAAACAACAAATGACGGGTACCATAGGTCATTTTGGTTGTTTTAGTTTTCATGGTACGAAAGATGTTGTGGCGGGCGAGGGCGGTGCGCTGCTGGTCAATGACGATCGATTCGTTCAGACAGCGCGGACCTATCATCAGAAGGGCACCAATCGCAACGCTTTCGAAAACGGAACTGTGAATTATTATGAATGGGTTTCAGCGGGAAGTAGTTGTTCCCCTGGCGAGCTGTCAATGGCTTTGCTGCTGGCTCAACTCGAAACCAGTGAAGAAATTCTCAACCGTCATTGCCAGTTGTTCGACCGGTATTTTAGACACTTTTCTGACTTGCCGGGCAATCCCATGACGTCTCGATTGCTGGGCTGTTCATCCCCACGACCTGGCTGCTCAGGAAATGGACACCTATTTTATCTGTTGCTGCAGCAAGCAGAAGATGCAGAAAATCTCATAAGCTTTCTGTCTGTCAGACATATTGATGCGAGAAACCATTTCGTTCCACTCCATGAAAGTTTGTTTGGCCAACAATTTATTCGTCAAGAAAACCAGTTTTCAACAGAGTTGAACATTGGCCAAAGGCTGGTCCGTCTGCCCGTCTTTTCAGACATGACAGATTCTGAGCAGTCTTATGTCATAGATACTGTTGATCAATTTTTATGTCAGTCCAACGGTGCACAGGAGCATAAGCCATGACAGACAGGGTTCAATCAACTATATACACGGAAAAACCAGACTTGTCAGTTGTCATTCCGACTTACCTCCGTGCTGCTGTCTTAAGATGCCATATTCAGCGTATCGTTTGCTGCCTTGAAAAGGCTGAGCTTCCGGGAAATGGTGTTTTTGAAATCATACTTGTCGATGATGCAAGTCCTGACGGTACGCGGGACTGCATTCGGTCGCTCGTTTCATCAGACTGCAGGATCTGTGGTTTAGTCTTAAAAAATCGAACTGGGCAGCAAAATGCTACCCTGGCGGGAATCCGGCAAGCCCGGGGGGATATTATTGTCACCATGGATGATGACGGGAAAGATCAGCCGGAAGAAATTCAACGATTGTTATCAACATTAATCAGTGGATATGACATTGTCTATGGTGTTTCTGAACAACGATCTCAGAGTATACTGAGACGACTTGGCACAACAGTCAAGGAACACTTGATTGGCCGATTATGTCAGAAACCGGCCGGTATCCGTTTAACCGCGTTTCGTGCTATGAATCGGACAACTGCAGATCGTGTCACTGAAGAGACACGTCGTCGCGTTTATATTTCAGCGACGATCTTACAATATTCGCTCAGGATCGGATCTGTGACAGTAAGAGAATCTCGACAGAACACAGCAGTCTCTGGTTATTCGATGTGTCATCTTTTGCGCGTCCTCACAGATCTGTTTATTGAATATGGATCAGGTCCGCTCAGTCGCTTATTTCGCAGGCATGGTTCTCAATATGTAATCGGCGAGGTGATTGAATGCGGCTGATCATGCTGGGTGCTTCACTCGCACAGTTGCCTGGTATTCAGATGGCAAGAGCAATGGGGCATGAAGTCATCACCTGTGATGACCAGGAGGATTCAATTGGACATCATGCATCAAATGGTCGGATAACGGCCAGTACGTTCGATGCTGAAGCTGTTTTGCGGGTGGCTGGGAATCTTGCACCTGACGGTATTATGACGATGGGGACAGATCAGCCGGTTCTGACAGCGGCAATTGTCGCATCACAACTTGGATTGCCTTCACTGCTGACTGTTTTACAAGCGCAATCCGTGACGGACAAGCGGATTATGAAAGCCCTGCTGGTCGATTGCAGAATTCCGACCGCACCTTATGTTGTTGTCAAAAAAACAAAAGAGAACAGATTTAGTGAAGACCAGCTTAACAAGCTAAGATCATTGGGCACGCCTGTTGTTGTCAAACCGGTTGATTCACAAGGTCAGCGCGGCATCTATGTTCTGCCACAGATAGAATCGATTGAAGCAGTAATGGATTCAGTTCTTGCGTTCAGCCGAACCGATGAAATCCTGGTCGAACAGTATTATTCATCTGACGAAGTGACAGTCAGCGGGTGGGTTAATGAGGGACATCTGACGGTTCTCACCATAACGGATCGTCTGACTTTTAACAGCATTGAACAGATTGGCATCTGCCTGTCTCATGAATACCCGTCACGCCATATGAAACAGTACGGACAAGCGTTGATCGACATCACCCGGCAAATTGTAAACGGCTTTAAAATTAAGGACGGACCTATTTATTGTCAGTTTCTGATTGGATCATCCGGTATTATCGTCAATGAAGTTGCCAGCCGGATTGGCGGCGCATTTGAATCGCAGATCATTCCGCGGATCAGCGGGTTCAACATTACCCGATCTGTCATTCAACATTCGCTGGGACTGAAGATGAATCAGGATGATACGGAGGCTTTAAAGACCTTTCATGTTTTGTCAGATTTTCATGTGATGTCTGTTCAGTTGTTTTTCGCTGAACCGTGTACCATTCAGTCGTTGACGCCCCTTGATGTCCTTGATCAATGTCCCGGGATCATTGAAGCGGGATATTTCAAAAAGGAAGGGCAGGTTATTCCGGAAATCCGCAGCGCAACTGAACGGGTTGGCTATTGTCTGTTGACTGCTGTTTCCAAAGCTCAGATGGAACAGAGACTGGCGTATCTTTACCAATATTTAAAGGTGCTCGATACAAACGGACATAACCGGATCATTCATCGTCCAATTCTGCAAAGCTGATTGGTTCATCATCAGGCAGTTCAATGCGAAAGATTTCGACTTCCCAGGGGTGGTTGCCCATCGCCCAGATCATACGTGTTCCATAGACTGGAGAATAAAACCGGTACAGAGAGGTACCATGCTGATCTAAAACCTGTTTGAGGGAAGAAAATAAGGTGGATGGTTCATCGCTATTGTGATCAACCTCATAAAGAACGCTCCAGACAGGATTTTTCAATATAAAATCGTACTCTGAATACCAGATTACTGTGTTGATTTGATTCTTTTTCAGATAACGGACAATATCCGCATCTGTGACCGGGTCGGCACGTTGACCGGTTTCATCAACTGCATAACCCAGATTTCTGATATCGAAAAAGGGTTTATCGTGAAGACCGAAATAGCTGCTTAGATTACCAAGAACCACTGAATCATCCGGTAAGTGACGGTTTATGGATGCCAGATAATTGTCATAAGCATGACTTGTTTGGCGTGTCAGACGTGTGATGGTATGAATGCTGGTTGTTACGCTGAAGATGACGAGCAGTAGAATAAAAACTAAGCCGGTTTTTCGGATAACGACTTTGTGTGATTGCCATAACAGTTGGATCAGATGGCTGAACAATAGAAACAAAGGATAGAACGCAAACAAGATAGAGGTTGGATTATATCGACCAATTATAAAGATGCCAAGAAAGAAACCGGTAAACAGGCAAAGGCTGTTTGAAAGGCCTGTTCGTGTCGGTTCATGCAGGCATTTAGGTTTAACAACGAGTAGGAATAAAGCGATAACAATGCCAAGAGAGCCGAGAATCATCCAGATTCGAATATCTGGGAGCCAGTACGAACCGCTGCTCTGTCGAAACAACTGTGTGAAATAGGCCATGAGATTTTGCCAGCGTTGTCCAGGGGCTGCATCGACGGAGAGTGTTTGTCCATAACGATAATAATTCTGAAGAAAGTCTGGTGTGAGAGTCAGGCTGAACCCAACAAGGCTAATTGCAGAGACTATCAGAATTCCAGCATACTGCAGCAGTTCCCGCAGTTTTATCTGTGAGGTCAAATAATCTTTAAGAATAAGAAGGCCAAACATGAATGCGATGAGAAATGCATTGGGGTGAAACAAGGCGGAAAGACCGATCAGTAAAGACATTTGCCAAAATCGACCGGGACGTTGAGTATGATACAGAAGAGATACAGCGGTCAGGACGGCAAACAACAGTATTTCCTGGCGTGCGAGATGTGCAGCATAGATAAACTGGATGTTACTGGCCATCAAGGCGGTCAGCAACAGCGGTGCATGAGAATTCGCCTCTGAATCATGTCGTAACTGGTTGTAAAATAAGACCAGTGCAATTGAACCAGCGATGAGGCTCAAAAAGCGAACCGTGAACAGCTGATACCCGAAACAGCGAATCAGTGCTGCCTGAGTACCGTGAAAGAGCAGCTTCATTGCGTGAACCTGACGCGGAAAAAGGTCAAAAAACGGCTCTGTTACCAATAGTGATTTCTCGTGCAGCATCGCCAGGGACAAGCCGGACAACCATGCTTCGTCAGAGTGGACATATGGAAAATGCCTGAGTGTCAATAGATTTGAAGACAGCCAGATCAGCAGACCGGCAGCAGGCAGAAAGCGCTTCCGGCTGGACAACAGGGTTTGACTGGTTTTGCTAGCATGATGATATCGCAGATTTGTCATGAGCACCTCGATGTGTCGCGATGACACCCGACTTGTATTATATCTGACAGCTGATTGAACGGCAATAATGGTCTTGTTGAGCATAATGTGTTAATAAAAAGACATAGAAGATGTTCGATAGGTTTATCTTATTGATTTTATAACGGTTATTGATTTGAAATTATTTTTCGATTTGACTGTTCAAACAACACATGTCTTGATATAATACTTCTGTGCGTGATTCAGGCATATGAGCATTATCTCATAATTGTGCGGTTGATAGAGAATGAGACGCAAAATTTGGGAATCCATTAAACGCCACAGTCGTATTGCGCATCATATATAATGTTATTAATGATAATTATGAGCTTAAGTTCATAATAATATTTTATCTTAACCATGAACATACGCATGTGTTCAATGAAAAAACTAACAGGGGGAACAACTATGTCGAAAAAGATACTGATCGTTGGGGCAGGGTATGCCGGCATTGAAGCCGCACTTCACCTGAACAAGAAAGGAAAGAAGGATGACCTGTCAATCAGTCTGATTGATAAGAACCATTATCACACATTGCTGACAGAGTTACATGAAGTTGCCGGTAATCGACAAGATGCTGAAGCGATCAGAATTCCTTTGAAAAAGATCTTTCGCGATACTCGCGTTAATCTCATTCAAGACGAGATTAAAACATTCGATTTCGACAATAAGACATTGGTCGGTGAACGGGATAGCTACACCTATGACTACTGTATCGTTGCCATCGGCAGCTCACCCGCGTTTTACGGCATCCCGGGGCTCAAGGAACATGCCTTGACTCTGTGGTCTTTCGACGATGCGGTTAAAGTCCGCGATCACATTGAGGCCAGCTTCATCAAGGCGAGTTCTGAAACAGATCCGGTTGAGCGGGCCAGACTGCTCACCTTTGTTGTCGGCGGAGCTGGTTTTACCGGAGTTGAAATGATCGGTGAGCTGGCACACTGGGTTAAGAGCCTGTGCCGTGATTATGACATTGACCGCGGTGAAGTCCGTTTGGTGCTGCTTGATTTACTTGACCGTGTTCTGCCTGCACTTCATGAGAAGAGCAGCAAAAAAGCTCATCAATACATGACAAAGAAACTCGGCATCGAAGTCATGCTCAAAACAAACATAACCGAAATGAAAGAAGACCGCGTTCTGACCAGTCAGGGTGAAATTGAAACACGTACGGTGATCTGGTGTGCCGGTGTCTGCTGTAATGACCAGTGCGAGGAGCTTGAAGTTGAACGTACCGGTCGCGGCAAGCGGATTCAAGTTAATGAATTTGCCCAGACCGACAAGGAAGGTGTATATGCCGTCGGTGACTGCAGCGCACTGGCTGATGAATCAGGTGTACCCTATGCAGCGATGGTTGAGAATGCAATTCAGGCCGCAGAAGGAGCTTCTGACAACATCCTCAAAGAAATCCGCGGACAGGAATTAGAACCTGTTAAAGTTACATTCCACGGTACAATGGTCTGCATCGGCAACTATTTTGCGGTTTCGGATATCATGGGGAAAAGGCTGCCATCCTGGTTGTCTCTCGTTATGAAATTCGTTGTTAACGCCCATTACCTATTCGAAATCATGGGATTCCGCGGACCTGCCCACTACTTAAAAGAAGAAGTGGTTAACCGCAAGCAGGAAAAACGCTTCCTTGCCAGGCATTATTCTCCGACAACACAATCTTGGTGGCTGCTGCCGCTGAGAATGTTTATGGGATTCTATTGGCTGTATGAGGGTGTTCAGAAAGTTTTCCAGGGTTGGTTTAATGGACCGAAACTGGCTGAATTCATGGGTATGAGCCGTGGTTATGAAGTCGCACAGGATGCAGTTTCGGCAGCAACCAGTGGTGGCTTGCGTATCGACGATATCTTTAACCTCAAATTGCATATTGTCAATTTCCAGCTGGCTTACGCCAGCCAGATGCAGGAAGGCGTAGCAATTTCAAAAGACATGTTTGCCAAGTTTGACATATTCCAATTTGGTTCATTTAATCTGGTTCCGGCGATTATTGAAAACTGGGCATTGAGCAGTCAGGGCTGGGAAGTCTTTTTCCAGATTGCTGTAACGCTCGGTGAAATTGTTGTTGGTCTGATGTTGCTCAGCGGAACGTTTGCTTTCATCGCATCTGTCATTTCACTTGCTCTGATGGCCATGTTTGCGACTTCGACCGGTGTCTATTTCCATACCTGGTGGCTTGCATTTGCTTCAATCGCAACGATGGGCGGTTCAGGACGTGCCTTTGGCATGGATCAGTACCTGCTGCCCTGGCTTGATCGGGTCTGGACTCACGTCTGGAAGAATGGAAAGCTGAAGTTATTCTTTTCCAAGAAGAATAAGCAGTCATAAGGATCAGCACGAAGAATGATGTGTCAACCGAAAAAACCGAACATCCCGTCTCAGCTGACTCTTGAATTGGAATCGTTTGAGACGTATCTGGATGACGCTTATCCTGGCGGATCCTTTGTAGCAGATTTAGCGCGTGATATGATTCTCAGTGGTGGTAAACGGCTGAGACCGGCCTTGACGATTGCGGCGGCCATGACGGGAAATTATAAGCAAGAGAACGTTTTCCCTGTGGCTGCAGCAGTTGAATCATTACACACGGCGACACTGGCTCATGATGATGTCATCGATTGCGCACAAACCCGACGAAATCAAAAGACGGTTTTTGCTGAACATGGCAGTCATATTGCCGTATATGTCGGTGATTACCTGCTGGCTCGCTCACTGAAAATCCTGTCTAAGTGCGATTTGCCTGTTCAGGAACTGAGCAAAATGGCTGATGCCGTTGAACAGATCTGTGTTGGCGATATCGCCCAGTATATGGGACGCAGTAAAATACCGGGTCATCGA
>JAAYBY010000321.1 GCA_012729935.1 Clostridiaceae bacterium
AGTCAGACGCTCTATCCAGTTGAGCTACGGGCGCAGGTGCATGGATTATCTTAGTCGAAAAACACGCTTCTGTCAACTGCGTTTTTCATCAATTCAGCGTTTGCGTAGCGCTATGTTCTGATCCATGCCAACCTGGTACATCTGATCTTTTCCCAAATAGTACATCTGATTCGGGAAAGGAAGGTCTTTATGCAGAGAATTAAAGTCGAAGCCTACGCCAAACTGTCGGATGAGCTGGAGAATTGGCTCCAGTCCTACAAAGTTATGAATGTAGCCCCTATCACACTGATGAACTATCGGCACATTATTATGGATCTGATCAGCCTGGTGGGTGATCTGCCTGTACACGAACTCACCGAGCAGGTTATCACGCTCTATACAGAGCGTCTGATGCAGCGGGTTTCGAACTTTAGAACAATCGCCTCATATTTGCGCAGCATCCGCGTTTTCGTTAATTGGCTGATCAAAACAGGCAAAGTCACGCCATTCAAAATCACACTGCCCAGGACTGAGCGAGAACCGAAAGAGCCTTATACTGAAGCAGAGCTAAAAAGGCTGCTTATTCCTCCCTCAAAAAAGCACTTTTGTGAGTACCGTAACTGGGTTGCCATCAACATCCTGATCGGAACTGGCTGCAGACGACGATCTTTGCTCAATCTGAAAATCCAGGATGTTGACCTGATTAACCAACACATCATCTTCAGAGTCACAAAGAGCAAGAAGGCACTGGTCGTACCTGTCTCTGACACGTTGGCCTGTATCTTGAAGCAGTACATAAAGGCTAGGAAAGCAGCTCAAGACGACTATCTTATCTGTAATGCGTTCGGTGACAAAATGAAGGAAAATGGCTTCACACACGAGATCGAGAAGTACAACAAGAACCGTGGTGTTCAAAAAACATCCGTCCATCTTTTCCGCCACACCTTCGCCATCATGTACCTGCGTGCAAATGGCAATGTCGTTTTTTTGTCGCGCATTTTGGGTCATCGGGATATCAACACAACCATGCAATACGTGAATCTTGTCATCAGTGATCTGAAGCGGAACTTCAATCAAGTCAGCCCGTTAGAGCAGCTGTCGCATCATCGAAGCCAGTTGTCTCTGCAGTAATGTAATCTTAGCCATTCGTTCTTCCCTGCTTCATTGTGCTCAGGGCATGAATGAAGCCGGGGCATAGGGGAACAGCAATATGACCAGACCATAGCAATTGTATATGTCTATTTTGTGTTATAATCGCTTTAGGTTGAATAGCTATCCTTATCAAGGAGGAACGAATCATGGCATTATCAGAAGAAGAGAAAGCTGCAAGAAACGAGACAAGAAGAAAAAACAAGGAGCTGAAAGATGCGGAAGCCAAACAGAGAGTCAACATAATCAAAGTTGACGGCGACTCAATCTATCAAGATGACGTTTCGGCGTGGATCGCAAGTGGTCTGATCAAAGATCAAGCGGTTGAAGTGAAGATCGAGTCAGGAAAACCCACCTATCTGTGCGTTGGCAATAAATACTTCAAGATTGTTCTTTGACTTTCGTAGCTAGAACCGATACCAACCTTGGGTGTCCTTGATAGCTTGCTGTAAACTGATATTTTGATTCGGCATGTTTTGAAAAGCCACACAGATGGTTATTGTTTATTTGTCCTTATCTATGCTATTTGTCTTTACATGAAAAACTGTCGCACATCTTGGAGGGTCATATCAATTGAGTTATCAGAGTGAAGCTGAGCTTGAAAAAAGACTGCTCAATGACCTGGTTGTTCATAACAGATATGAGCGTGTCACGATCAGGAATGAGGTTGACTTAGAGGATAATTTCCGTCAGCAGTTCAACTTATTCAACCAGGAAAAGCTCAATGGAGTACCGCTCTCCGATAAAGAGTATGAGCGGATCATGATCTATCTGAAGGGCAAAAGCGTCTACCAGAGCGCCAAGATGCTCAGAGACAAGTATGTTCTGCAACGTGATGATGGCAGCGAGGTTTATGTCGAGTTCTTTGATTCTGCTGACTTGGGCAAGAACATTTTTCAAGTCTCCAGCCAGGTTACCGTGATCGGCAAATACACCAATCGATACGATGTCACCATCCTGATCAATGGTCTTCCCCTGGTGCAAATTGAGCTGAAGCGCCGCGGCCTTGACATTAAAGAAGCGTTTAATCAAATCGAGCGGTATCGCAAGCATTCCTACCAGAATCTATACCGTTTCATCCAGATCTTCATCATATCCAATGGTGTTGACACCAAGTATTTTGCCAATTCAGATGGTCCGATTTTGTACAGCTATGTCTTCTTCTGGTCAAATGACAGGAATGATCGAATCACCAATCTGAATGATTTTGGCGAGACCTTTCTTGACCGTATCCATCTGGCAGATGTTATTGCCAGGTTCATGATTGTTAACGATACCGATAAACTG
>JAAYBY010000051.1 GCA_012729935.1 Clostridiaceae bacterium
AGATTCAGGACAGCTATCAGATTCTTGAACCGTTTTGTTTCATAGCCCTGCAAATAATACGTGTAATGAAGCTCATTCTTTTGATCGAGTGAAACAACAAAACCGAGTTTCCTGTTCTGGTCGGACAATGAACGCACCTGTTCCTTGCTATCCAGTAAATAGATGTGTTCTGTTTCGGTTTCGATCAGACGGGCGTCTATTTTCTCATCTGCTGTTTCAATGCTGACAGGTTTGGCCAATCCATCAATATCCTCCTCCAGAAGGCGATCAATCAAGATATCTCGCATCTGCTGCGGCAAATCGATCATCAGGTACTGTGTCTGAACCACACGAATCTGCTCCGGAACAGCCCACAGCAGAACCGCTAGAATAACCACCGCAAACATCAGCTCAATGTAGAAATAGAAGCTGCGCGTCGCGAGGATCAACTCTTTCTTGAAGCTGTACCATAGCTTCATATCAGGCCAGCCCCCTTCCGGTCACCTTAATGAAAATTTCTTCCAGCGTGGCCTCTTTGGTATGCAGTGTCACGACCTCATGCTGGTCGATGATTTGTTTTAATTGTTGTTTGTCGCCCGTGTCCTGTGTTGAGAACGTTTGCGTTTTCAACTGCCCGTTATCCAGATATTCAATATCGACCAGTTTTTGTCCAAATTGCAGTTTCAGATTCTTCGGAGAGTCGACACGTTTCAGTTCTCCGTCAACAATAAATGCCACACGATCACATAGTTCATCAGCGATATACATATTGTGCGTTGTTAGAAAAACGGTCGTTCCCCGCTTGTTCTCCGCCTTGATGATATCCTTGATCTGGGCAGCGATCGCCGGATCCAGACCTGTAGTCGGTTCGTCAAGAAACCACAGTTCAGGATTATTGATCATCGACCGCGCAAACGTCAGGCGGTGCTTCATGCCTTTCGAAAAGGTACCGACTTTTAAATGCTCCTTGCCGCCGAGCCCAACCAGTTGGATCAACTCCATCGGATCCCGTGTCGGCACATCGAACAGTTTTCGATAAAAAGACAGGTTTTCCAGCGCAGTCAACTTGCTGTAGACATTTGACTGCTCAAACGAAACACCGATCCGGTTGAACATTTCATTCTTAATCTTCTGGACCGGATAGCCGACAACAGCTACATCACCTTTTTGCAGCCTGAGCAAGCCGGTCAATATGCCCTGGGTTGTCGATTTCCCGGCACCGGACGGTCCCAGAAAGCCAAAGACTTCGCCTTTCGGCACATCAAAACCAACATCTTTAACGGCGTATTGCTTACCTGGTGCATAAGCATGATACAATCCGGAAACATGAATCATGGGTACATCCTCCTCATCATCAGACACCAATCTAAAGGACCGTCCGTCGTTGGAATATTTAGACCGATCGGTCTAGACCGAATGGTCTATTCCTGTATTATCTAATAATCGTTCATGACTGTCAAGAATATTTTTGTAAATATCCAAATGTTATCAAGTTTCCTGCGAGGCAATCTGTTCCCATTCAGCTGTTTCTATGCTATTAATATAAGTTAGAGGTATTTTACCCGATGGAGCTATTATTGTGCTGAAATACATATACCAAACATTTAAACAAATGGATAAGTCCAGGAAGCGTTATCTTGGCTTTATAATCGGTATTCTTCTTTTATTTGCCTTTATCCTGTCGTCTCTTTTTGCTTATCAATTTGATAACATCAACAGAATTCACGCAGAAAACAGCAGAGAACAGATGATCAACATTAAAAAAGATTTTCTCGAAGACACTGTTAATAACGTCATTCGATACATAGAAGATGTCAGACACACAAATGAAGAACGATTCAGAGGCAGGATCAAACGGCTGATCATCTTTATCGAAGAACATGCCGGTCAATACGGTATCGATCATATCAGCGACTATCTGCAAAATGGCGGCGTTAATGAAGATATGGTCATTATCATAAAAAATTCGTCAGGCGATGCTGTTTATGAGAGTCCGACAGCCATCGAATATCGGTCAGCTGACCCCAACACCGATTATTTTATCTCCGAAACCATTGAATACGACGGTCATACCATTTTCATGGGTGCCCTGAATTCACGGATTAA
>JAAYBY010000322.1 GCA_012729935.1 Clostridiaceae bacterium
CCATCAGACTGAATTTGTGCGATAAACGCGTTGACTTGATCCAGCAGTTCCGGCTGAGACTTGTCGACACCAAACGCATATTCTTCCTGGGTTAACGGTATGTCGATCACTTTAGCACCGACACTGTCTTTTGACTGGCAGCCAGCTAACGACAGAAAAACAAGCGCGATTACTGTGAAAATGATTAATTGTTTTTTCATACTCTCATACTCCTTATCGTGATGTATATTTATGCAAATTATGATTATATTATGCATTTTTATAAATTACCGCATCTGTCTGCGTTTGTCAATAGAGTCTATATGATTTAGATACACATTTGCACACAAGTGCAGCAAAACGTGTACAATGAAAAAAGTATGATTTGAGGAGCTGACTATGAAAGCATTATGCAGAGTGTTGGGAACGATCATCTATGGTGTGACAAAAGCCTACTCCTTTCTCTTAAGAGGTTTTGTTTCACTTCTGGAAACCGGCATCCTGATGGTGAAAAGTTTTCTTAGAGGTTGTGCCCTGCTGATCAGCATGGGCGGCTGCCTGGCAATCGTTCTTCTGGTTGGCCCTGTCGGGCGTTGGCTTATAACACATCCGGGCGCATTGCTGATACTCATCGCATTTCTGGCATTTCCGGTGCTTGGTGCTCTGTCTGTGACCTATCTGAACTACTTTGAAACAGTCAGCACGCAATATCTTTATAACCTTGTTCATCATCTGAAAGACCCCTCCGGTGTTCCTTATCATCCTTTCAAACACTATCGGGATGCTTATCGCCAAGCTGAGGAAACAGAAGCCCGACGCGAACAACACCGGCGTGAACAACAAAGAAGAGCCTGGGAGGAACAATTCAGGAACTGGCAGTATAAGGATCACAGACAAACTGCTGCAAACCCTTATATCAACTTTAAGCAAAAGTATCAGGAATGCTGTGAAGCACTGGGGCTGCCGGTAACCACTGATCCCAGTAAAATAAAACTGGCCTATCGAAGGAAAGCAAAAATGTACCATCCTGACATAAACAAAGATGCAAATGCAACACAGCAATTCCAGGCGATTCAGGATGCCTACGAATTCCTGAATGAAGATAACATCCAGCGTTACAAACGTATCAGTCAGCAGTAGCAGCACCGTCAGACTTAACGTTTTTCATACTTATTTATTTATATTCAATAAATGTTAACTAATTTTGTGTGATTGTCACCACTCGCCGTTAAGTATGTATATAATATTTTAACGATTTGTCATATTGGCTCATCCATTTTCGATTTGTTTGTATTAAGTTTTTTACAACCTTTACAGGCATATCCTCCTATTTAATTGCAAGCGGCAGAGAACTATGTTATGATTATTTTCCATGTTTAAAAAATATATTTCGGATGAGTTTGGAGGATTTTGCTTTTCTCTATGAGTAAGATTGTTGTTAAAAATTTATATAAGGTTTTCGGACATAATTCACGCAAGGCCATGCAGCTGCTGCAGGAAGGCCTGACAAAGGAAGACATTCAAAAAAAGACCGGCGCAACCATCGGCATCAACGATGCGAATTTTGAAGTCAACGAAGGTGAAACATTTGTCATAATGGGTCTGTCAGGCAGCGGAAAATCGACCGTCGTTCGATGTATCAATCGACTGATCGAGCCTACATCAGGAGAAATTCTGATCAATGGTCAAAATATTCTGACGATGAACAAACGCGAATTGATGTCAGCCCGACGAAATTTACTGGGAATGGTTTTTCAGAACTTTGCGCTTCTCCCCAACAGAACCATTCTTGCGAATACTGAGTATGGACTTGAAATCAAGGGAATTCCATCGCAGAAAAGACGGGCCAAAGCACTCGAAGCTTTAGAACTGGTTGGATTGTCCGGGTATGAAGCCTCCTACCCGGATCAGCTGAGCGGTGGTATGAAACAGCGTGTCGGATTAGCGCGGGCTCTCGCAAATGATGTTGAAATTCTCCTGATGGATGAAGCGTTCAGCGCTCTGGATCCATTAATTCGCAGTGATATGCAAGATGAACTGATTGATCTTCAAAAAAAGATGAAGAAAACCATTCTTTTTATCACCCACGACCTTGATGAAGCATTGAAACTGGGCGATCGAATCATGATCATGAAAGATGGTCAGACAGCGCAGATCGGAACGGCGGAAGAAATCCTCAGTAATCCGGCAGATGATTACGTGAGACGTTTTGTTCAAGGCGTTGACCGCAGTAAAATTCTGACTGCCGCCGATATCATGATTCGTCCGTGGACGACTATGCGGGTCAATCAGGGTCCGAGGCTGGCATTGAAAGAGTTGCGCAAGTACGGCATTGACCGACTTCTTGTCGTCAGTGAACATGACCGTCGTCTGCTTGGTTTCGTGACTGTCGACCGTGTAAATCAGGCGATAAAAAATGACGATCGTTCACTGCATCACATTGTTGACACGGATCGCTTAAACACCGTCAATCCTGATTGCAGCATCGATCAGCTGATTCAGCTGACTGTTAATGAGGAAACACCGATTTCTGTGGTCGATGACAATGGAAAACTACTGGGCGTTATTGTGCGCAGCACAGTATTGTCTGCAATTAATTCAGCTCGAGAGGAAGATTAATTTATGTTTCGAATTCCGGTTGGCAACGTGTTTGCAGATATTATTGACTGGCTCAGTGTCACATTTCGCGATTTCTTTGATGCCGTCAGAACTGC
>JAAYBY010000052.1 GCA_012729935.1 Clostridiaceae bacterium
CTGGCATGGATCGGAACGGCAAGAGCACCGGTCGATTCACCGATGACCTGGCCAATTTTGACTGAATCACCCTTTTGAACCACGCAGGAACAGGGTGGACCGACATGCATGCTCATCGGAATGCGAACGGTTTTGAAATCATTAAGCTGTTTGGGTTGCTGAAAATGAGTATTTTTGTTTTCCTTTGGATGAACACCACCGGAAAAATGAGAAATATGACGCACTCAGATACCTCCTGGCAGAAACACTTTTGTTGATATCGCCACAGCCTAATATAACACAATAGCAAATAAAAACAAGGCAAAGTGACAAAAATTGAAACTGAAAGACGCGAATAATCTGTTATTCTGTCACATCTATGAGCCAAAAACGTTTACAATCATCACAAACTTGTGGATTATAACAAAAAAAGACCTGCGTCTGAATGGAACACAGGTCTATGAATGAGATAAAATGGTCGTTAATCGCGTGTACCCCACTGAACTGTTTGTGATTTCATTCCCGTTTTTTTGCGAATCCACTCTGAGGCTGCCATACCTGCCCGAGCACCGTCACCGACAGCAATGGCTATCTGCAACAATCCGCCTGTGCAGTCACCGGCTGCAAATAGACCAGGCAGATTGGTCTCCTGATTAGGACCGACCAGAATTGCTTTTCCATCGTTTTCAATGCCAAGCTTTAATGCGAGATCCAAAGCAGTGGCAGTTCCTTCGGCAACAAAAACACCGTCGATTGGCAGACTTTCACCGCTGGCCAGAACCAATTGCTGAACGCTGTTGTCATCACCGGTAATTTGCTTCACTTTTTCAGTCTTGATTATGATGTCCGGATCCTCTTGTTCGGCTTCGTAAGGGCGGTTGTTGGTCATGATATAGACCTGCCTGGCTAAATGCTTTAGTTCAAGAGCCTCTGACAGGGCATAGGCTCCGTTGCCGATGACAGCAACCGTCTTGTTTCGATAAAAGAAACCATCACAGACCGCACAGTAGCTGACACCTTTGCCTTCGTATTGAGTTAAACCCGGAATCGCTGCTTTGCGTCGCGGCATCCCCGTCGCCAGAATAATACTGGCACTTTCGAACTGTGCGTCGACTGTACTGACGGTGAACTGATCATTCCACTGAATGCCGGTAACCTCGGCCGTCACAAATTGAACACCCAGTCGTCTGGCCTGATCCAAACCGTTCTGCAGCAGTTCAGCACCGCTGATTGGTTCAACAAAACCATAATAATTCTCGATCCTGTCAGCTTTCTGCAATGAGCCGGCATCTCGAGCGATTAACAGCACATCAAGTCCAGAGCGATTGGCATAGATCGCCGCAGTCACACCTGCCGGGCCACCACCCACAACTATTACATCATGCATTGTACTCACCTCGTTGATTGAATTAGCATTCCATGTCAGTTTGACGATTCGGGAAGTCAAATCAGCAATCGTTTTAACTGACTACTCAGCAGCTTGGTTGTTTTCGAAAACTATTGTACTATAATGTTGGACAGAAAACTGTAACTTTCTAACAGTAAACGGGAGGCACATACATGCTTGATATCACTCTGATTCGTGAACAACCTGATTTCGTTCGTGACGAACTGGCCAAAAAAGGCTATGCAGTTGATTTTTCAGTGTTTCTTGAGCGTGATGCAAAGCGACGTCAGTTGATCTATGAGACAGAGCGGCTGAAAGCAGAAAAAAACCAGACCTCTGCTCAAATTCCCCAGTTGAAAAAATCGGGGCAGGATGTTGCTCCGTTGCTGGCCCGTATGAAAGAGATCAATGAAACCATCAAAAGTGGTGATGAACAGATTTCACACTTGAATACAGTGCAAAAAGCGTTTCTGGATGCGCTTCCCAATTTACCTGCAGATGATGTTTTACCCGGTGGAAAAGAAAATAATCAGGTGGTGCGAAGTGTCGGCAAACGACCTGAATTCTCCTTTCAGCCACAGCACCATGTGGATTTATGTGAACGCCTTGGCCTGATTGATTATAAAAGCGGAGCACGACTGGGTGGCAGCGGCTTCTGGGTTTACCGCAAACTGGGGGCGCAGCTGGAATGGGCTTTGCTTAATTATTTTATTGAAGAACATTTAAAAGACGGATACGAGATGATTCTGCCGCCGCATATTCTTACCTGGCAGTGCGGCTATACAGCCGGTCAGTTTCCGAAATTTGCTGATGACGTTTTTCAGCTTCGCCAGGATGATGGTGAATCGTTTTCGCAATTTATTTTGCCAACAGCTGAAACAGCATTGGTCAATTTACATCGGGATGAAATACTGAGTGCTGATCAGTTACCCCTTAAGTACTTTGCCTTTACGCCGTGTTACCGAAAAGAGGCAGGCAGCTATCGCGCTGAAGAGCGCGGTATGATTCGCGGTCATCAGTTCAATAAGATCGAGATGTTTCAGTACGTACTTCCGGGTCAGGCTGACCAGGCTCTACAGGAGCTGGTTGACAAGGCTTCTCGTCTGGTCGAGAATCTGGGTCTTCATTTTCAGGTCAGCAAACTGGCAGCCGGGGACTGCAGCGCATCGATGCGGCGGACTTATGATATCGAAGTCTGGATTCCCAGCATGAATGATTACAAAGAGGTCAGCTCTGCATCTGATGCCGGTGATTATCAGGCACGACGCGGCAATATCCGCTATCGTGACCCGGCATCACAGAAACCTGGATTTGTCCATACATTAAACGCTTCAGGACTTGCGACCAGCCGTATTTTTCCGGCGATTATTGAACAGTTCCAGATGGCGGACGGACGCATCGCGATTCCTGATGTCCTTCAAAAATGGATGGGCGGCATCAAATGGCTTGAAGCCTGATTTGACGGGCTTCTTAATTGTTCACCACTGTCTTTCATGTTAGAATGATAATACAAGGGAGGGCTTGTTATGCTGGTTCGTAATTGCTCCGGAGGTGTTGTGTTCTATCAGGACAAGGTTCTGCTGTTGATGAATGAGAAACATGAGTGGGTTTTTCCGAAAGGCGTTATCCGTAGTGGCGATTTCCCGGATGAAATTGCTCTGAGACGTGTTCAGCAAGAGGCAGGGGTCAAAGCAAAAATTGTTTCGACTGCAGGACGAACCAACTACGAGTTCTATTCAATTTCCCGTCAGCGGCCTGTATGCAATAGAATTACCTGGTATATTATGGAAGCTAAAGAGGACACATACCAGTTCAATCAGTCTCTTGGGTTCCGCGACGGTGGTTTTTTCCCTGTGGAAGAAGCGATCAATCTGATTACATACAGTCAGGATAAGTCTCTGATGATGCTGTCGTATCAGAAGTATAAGGAGCTGGTTTCATCAATCTGATGCAGCAAAAACTGAAAACGGTCAGGCAGACGTCTCGTGTTGAGATCGTCGAGCGAAAATCAAGATTCATTGCGGTCTGCCGACCGATCAATACAGAATCAGAGGCACAGGAATTGATTGATGCGGAGCGCCAGATGTACCGGGATGCTTCGCACCATGTTTATGCATGGATTATCCGCTCGGATATTTTGGTTCAGCGTTTTTCTGATGATCGGGAACCACAGGGGACTGCAGGTAAGCCAATCCTTAATCTGTTAAGCCGATTGGAACTGGAAAACACGGCGATCGTCGTGACACGATATTTCGGCGGAACACTTCTTGGAACGGGCGGACTGAGCCGGGCTTATTCGAAAGCAGCAACTCTCGCCGTCGAGCAGGCTGGAATAGTTGATTTATATTTGTGCCAGCGTTTTCAGATTACAGTCGACTATGCTGGTTTTGACCGTCTGAACCGTGCATGGAACAACCAGTCGTGGATAGTTGAAAAGCCAGACTACGGTTCTCAGATTAAAACAGGTGTGATTGTACCCGTTGAATCAATCGACCATTTCAACCAGCTGAGCAGCGATGTTACAGCAGGTGCCATTAATATTGTCGCGGATGCTCAGATCTATCGGCCTTTGCCGCCACCGGATCCGCCACCTGACCTGTCCGGAAAAGCGTAATGAAGATGTACGTTATGATTTGAAAGGAGAAACACATGTCAGGTCATTCAAAATGGAATAATATAAAGCGTAAAAAAAATGCTGCAGATGCTCAGAAAGGTTCAATGTTCACAAAAATCGGGCGGGAAATACAGGTTGCTGTCAAACAGGGTGGTCCTGATCCGGACTCGAACTCAAGATTAAAGGATGCGATTGCCAAGGCCAAGGCAGCGAACATGCCCAATGATAATATTCAGCGGAGTATCGTAAAGGCGTCAGGATCCCTTGATGCTGATAACTTCGAAGAGATTGTCTATGAAGGTTATGGCCCCGGAGGAGTTGCAGTCATGGTTCGAACCCTGTCTGACAATCGTAACCGGACTGCGGGTGATATCAGACATATTTTTGACAAGTTCGGCGGTAATCTCGGTACAAACGGATGTGTCAGTTTTCTTTTTCAGGAAAAAGGCACGCTGATCATCGATCGTGAGATTCAGCCAGACGAAGAACAGGTTATGCTAGATGCGCTTGAGGCAGGCGCGGAGGATTTTTCTGTGGCCGGTGAGGCTTATGAAATTACAACTTCTCCGGACTTATACGATACTGTGCGGTCAGTACTGGAAACAAACGGATATTCGTTTCTGGATGTGTCACTCGGACCTGTTCCAGTAACCTGGACAGAACTTGTTGATGAAGACAAGGTGCAGAACCTGCAAAAAATGATTGACCGGCTTGAAGAACATGATGATGTTCAAGAGGTGTACCACAACTGGGAGACAGCTGATCCATCGTAAGAGGATGTGAAGGAAACGGCAATCCGGTTTAATAAAAAGCGGAAGATAATCGAAGAAAAAGCTGCGTCAGCACTGCAGGATCATAGTGATCTTGATGCGACGCCTCTTAGGGCGAGCCCGCCGGAAGCTAATGAACCGCTGCTGCGTCGCTTAGGTCGCCTCGCTGATGCTGTAGGCCGATCTTCTACTACGGATAAAGCAGATGACGATATGCGTGAAACGTTGAAGGACATCGCTGTCATCGCCTTCGTCGGGTCGAGCGGAACCGGAAAAAGCACACAGGCGATCCGAATTGCCGGACAGTATCAGATCGCATACATCATCGACGATGGCCTCCTCATTCACGGGAGCCGGATAATCGCCGGTACATCGGCGAAAAAAGCACCGTCAAAGCTTGAATCGGTCCGTCAGGCCTTGTTTGCTGATGAAACAAGAGCCGCTGTCATGCGCCGCGCCCTTATCACCCATAAACCTGCCACCCTGATGATCCTGGGAACATCAGACGGAATGCTCAGCAGAATCTGTGAGAATCTTTGGCTCAATCCTCCGTCCATGCTGATTCGCATCGAAGATGTCAGCACGGAGGAAGAGATGCGCCAGGCTCGCGACGTCAGGCTTTCTCAAGGGAAACATGCCATACCTGTACCAAGTGTAGAAATCAAACACGAATTCTCCGGTACGTTCGCAGATCCATTCTCGCGTCTGAGGAGAAAGAGGGACAGAGGGCAATCTGCTCATGACTCTGAACGAACCGTTGTCCGTCCGACATTTTCCGGGCTTGGTCATTATTCGATGTCAGACGAAGCGATGCGCATGATGATCGAGAAAATTATAGAAACGGTTCCCGGGGTGGCCGGATTAATTGAATTTTCCGTCAGGAACGAAGTCTATGGTGTGGTTTTGGATTTAAATTTAGTCTTGCGGTATGGACACAATGCACCTCAGGTTTTGAACAGGGTTCAAGAGCGGGTTATCCGGCAGGTTGAGGCATATACGGCCATCAATGTTATGGCGGTTAATGTCAAGGCAGGCCGTGTGATCCACAACCCGGACAAAAAACACGAATGATCGGATGATTGACAGGAGACCGTCATGAAAGAAAAAATATATACAATCCCCGTGAATGATGCTTTTGCTGAAAGTAGTATTTGCCCTATCTGTTCATTGAAGAACCAACTCAACAGTCAACTGGGCGCTTACTACCTGGGCGCATCGCTCATGGAACCGGATGTCCGTAAGACAACCAACGAAAAAGGTTTCTGCGGCGACCATTTGGATCAGCTTTATCACAGCGAAATGAATCGGCTGGGTCTTGGGCTTATGTTGCATACATACCTGTCAGGTTTGTCTGATGAGCTAAAGGTTGATTTGAGAAATAGTTTGCCAGGCCGAAGAACGGGCGTTTTCCAAAATCGGAAAAAAGATTTCAGGCAGGTACTAAAACAGGCTGCCAAAAAACTTCAGGCGAGGACTGACACATGTGTTATCTGTGATCGGATCAGTCAAACCATGAACCGGTATCTCGAAGTCATTTTTCATGAATATTTCGCCAATCCTGTATTTAGGGGACACTTCGACCAGGTGAAAACGTTTTGTCTGCCGCATACAGCCTGGATGCTCAACGGCGCTGCTGATCACCTGAATCAAGATCAGGTTGCGGTCATGATGGGTGCATTGGTGGAAACACAAATCAGCAGTCTGGAAAAACTGACGCAAGATGTCGAATGGTTTACATTGAAATTTGATTACCGCAATCACGATAAAGACTGGAAGGACAGCAAAGACGCAATACCACGCAGTATAACCCGCTTGAAGGGATCAACTAGCGGAAAAGGCAGTGATTGACTTGGAGGGAGCGTTTATACCTTATGAATGGTTCACCATTTGAACAATCGGTTCAGACAAAACCGGAGCAACTGAATATTCTGCTGCCGGATCCGGGATTATCCTGGCAGGATTCGGATCATGCGGCCACTGTTGTCGCGCTGAGATCAGATCGTCTCGGTGATGATGCCTTGCCGGAATCATTGGGCCGGGAATTGATGAGGACACTGTTGAAGACGCTGGCGGAGGGTCCAGTGGTACCTCAAGCGATCGTTTTATATGGGCAGGCAGTGAATCTGGCTCAGGCAGACCACTTTCTCGTTGCGTATCTGCAGCATCTGGAAAGAAGAGGCTGTGATATCTTATGCTGCCGAATCAGCCATACCGCCTTACAGTCTGCAAAGGCACCTGAAGTGGGACATCTGGTCGACTGGATTGATATACTGGCCTGTTTTGATCGTGCTGCCAAAGTACTGTGGCCATAAGCCGGAAAGGAGCTCAGACAATGAATATCTGGCATGACATTTCGGATTCGCGCATCAAACCTGATCGGTTTATGGCCGTTATTGAGATTCCCAAGGGCGGCAAACAAAAATATGAACTGGACAAGGCGACAGGCATGCTTCGCCTGGATCGGATCCTGCACTTTTCCCCCGTTTACAAATCACTTGAACACAAAGAAACCTGCCTGCAGGAAGTGGAAGGAAATCAAGAGGCCAGAAAAACAATTGAAAAGTGTCTTCAGCAGTATCGAATGCACTTTCGAATTGTCGACTAAGCTGGCAGAAAAGGATCAACATTCATGCTTAACTGGTTTAATGAACTCAATCCGAATGTCGTCTGGTATGGTGAGATATCTATCAGACTGCTACTGGCCTTGATTCTGGGCGGTCTGGTCGGATATGAACGTGAACAGGCCAATC
>JAAYBY010000323.1 GCA_012729935.1 Clostridiaceae bacterium
AAAGAAATTATTCTTGTCACATCAGGTGCGATTGGTGTCGGTGTCGGCCGGTTGCATTTGAAAGAAAAGCCACGTGTCATGCGAGAGAAGCAGGCAATTGCCGCGGTCGGCCAATCGGAGCTGATGACTATGTACAGTCGGCTGATGGCTGATTATCATTTTGTTGTCGCTCAGATTCTTCTCACAAAAGATGATATCGATGATCCCATCACGAGGGAGAACATCTGTAACACATTTGAAGCATTGCTCGAACGCAGTATTTTACCTATTGTCAACGAGAACGACACGGTTTCAACACTTGAGATCTCGCATAATGGCTCCTTTGGTGACAACGACGCACTGTCAGCCATTGTGGCTAAACTGGTTCAGGCCGACGTTCTGCTGATCTTGTCGGATATCGACGGACTTTACACATGTGATCCGCGCTGTCATTCTGATGCAACACTGATCAAAACCGTCAAGCTGATAGACCAGACAATTGAGTACCTTGGCGGAGGCAGCGGCAGTACACGCGGAACAGGTGGAATGCGCACGAAAATACAGGCTGCTCAGATTGCCCATGAAGCGGGTATCAATATGGTGATCGCCAATGGGTCGATCAAAGGGATCATCGATCAGGTATTAAGTGGAGAAGAAATCGGCACCCTGTTTCTCAGAGCGCCGACAACAGAGCCTTTTTCATGATGGACGTCAATACGTTCTAATTCCCCGGTGTTGCTGGAACGACTGGCGCATTAACCGTTTCTTCAGGTTCCGGAGTAGGTGCCGGAACATGGATTGAACAGGTTTCGCGCGGGTTCATCACAGCATCGGGAATAAAGTATTCAGAAACACTGTTCGGACAATAGGGTGACACTTTCTGTCCGGAATCGGGGCAGACTGTCATGCGTAATACGCTTTCAGGACGTTCAAAGTCCAGAGGTTCTTTATCGGCGTGAATCCGGTTCATGACATCCTGCCAGATCAGAATGGCATTGCCACGATCGAGCGAGGGAATGATAGTCAAACCAAGACGATTGTCGTATCCGTACCAGACAGATGCTGTATAGTATCGCGTATAGCCGCAGAACCATTTGTCCCGGTTGTCATCTGTTGTGCCAGTTTTACCGGCAGCCGGCATATTCTCGAGACCGCGTCCAGCCGCTGTTCCGCCGCTGGTGAAGACACCTTTGAGAATATCTGTCAGAACGAAGACCGTTTCTGGTTTGTAGACTTTTTCAAACTGCGGCTTGTTTTCAAGCAGAACATTTCCGTCGAGATCAAGAACCCGCGTATAGACATACGGTTCTGTATGCAGACCCTGGTTGCCGAAGGTTGCATACGCACCCGCCATTTCCATGGTTGACATACCTTTGTTAAACGCACCCAACGCGATACTGACGTAGTTCTCCGTGCTGCGGTCGATGCCGACTTGCTTCAAATATAGCAGTGAGGTTTCGCCCGTCAGAACATAACGCCAGATGTAAGCTGCAATCGTATTGGTCGATGCTTTTAGTGCGTTACGAACAGACATATTGCCGCGATAGGCGCGGTTGGCGTTGACCGGATACGGTTTGGTCGGATTGTCAGGATCCATGAAATATTCCTGATCGGTAAAAACGGATGCGGCCGTTATTTTTCCAGTATCGAGAGCAGGACCGTAGACGACCAGCGGCTTGATGCTTGAACCGGGCTGACGATAGGCTTCGACTGCGCGGTTTAAGACAAAATTACCGGTCTTTTCGCCAAATCCGCCGACCATCGCTTTAACCTGGCCGGGATTGTCATAGTTGTCGATGACGACAACGCTGCCATTGGGCTTTTCAGGCATTTTAATCAGCATCTCCGGCTCTGTAACAAACAGCGTTTGATCTGAGAATGAGGCTTCAGCTTCCTCTTGAACATGTGTATCCAGCGTGGTTTCAATGGTCAATCCATGGTTATAGACGGCGACGGATGCCATCTGCTCGCTATAGCCACGTTTCTCAACAAGATCGTCGATGACCTTCTTGATGGTGTAATCGATAAAATAAGAATGGATCTGGGTGGAAGACACTTTGACTGGTGTTTTTCTAAAAACAAGTTCTGTGTTCAGTGCCTGCTCGTATTCACGCTCTGTGATCATCTCGAGTTCAAGCATTTTCGCCAGACCAATGCGCATGCGCCTCAAGCCGTTTCGCTTTCCCGTCTCTGTCAGTGGGTTATAGAGCGACGGAGCATTCGGGATACCTGCCAGATAGGCACATTCAACCAGAGTCAGATCCTTTGCATCTTTATCAAAATAAGCTTTGGCAGCAGACTGAATTCCGACATAGCCGTTACCCATGGGTACTAAATTGAGGTAAAGCTCCATGATCTCGTCTTTGCTTTTCTTTTGTTCAAGTTGAATCGCCTTGTACCATTCCTGTACTTTTCTTTGAGCGGAAACCTGATCTTCACCGGAAACAAGTTTGACGGTTTGCTGACTGATGGTTGAACCGCCGTGTGTCGCGTTGCCACCATTGGCAAACGCACTCAAAATAGCACTGAAGATGCGTCGCGGGTCAATGCCGATATGCGAATCGAAGCGCTCATCCTCAATGGCCTTGAACGCTTCATCAATATACGTTTTTTTCACCGAACTGAAGGAAATATATTCACGGTTGATGTTTTCACTGCCGGTTAAAATGGCGACTTCATTTCCGCTGTCATCCTTGATGCGTGTCGTTTCATTTGTATTTTTGATGTGTTCGGTTGAGACAGGGGTGGCCGTCGAAATGTAGCCAATGAGCATACCACCACCCAGACCGCCCAACAAGAAGCCGAAAAAGAGCAAAACGATCAGAAATAAAAGAAGTGCCCGCTTGATCGCGACACCGATGATGCCTGGAATCGAAAGCATCGAACTGTTGTGTGTTGGTTTGCCTTTGAGATGCCGATACAGTTCTTTGCGAACGACACTACTGGACCGACGCCTTGGCGGCGGTGTGTAATTATGCCTTTTATCTGCCACAGTTGGATCTCCTGTAGGTGCGTGTTTATCGTTTGCCAGCCGCCTTGTTACTCCATGATGATTTGATTCGGATTAACGGGGCTCCCGTAAAATGTGATTTCAAAATGCAAATGCGGCGTTGTCGATGTACCGGTACTACCAACGGCTGCAATAACATCTCCCTTGCTAACCCGCTCGCCTGATTGCACGAAAAGTTTACTGCAGTGTAAGTAAGCCGTGACAAATCCATTGCCATGATCTATTTTAACATAATTTCCCGATCGACTGTTATAGGTCGCGGAAATTACACGTCCGCCGCCTGCTGCCTTGATCGGTGTTCCGGTCGGTGCGCCCATGTCGACAGCCGGATGGAAATGTTTGTAGCCATAAACCGGATGCACCCTATAGCCATAACCGGTCAAACTGCCGCTGATCGGTTTTTTAGTCGGTATATTGGCCAACTGCTTCTGGAGCGCTTGTTCATACTCGCTGATGTCGACCGTTTCGGATTCGGGCATTTCTTTAAAGGTAGAGGCCTTGCGGGATAGAGAAAGAAGTTCTTTTGCCTTTTCGGCGTAGGACGAAACAGTCGGACTGGAACGGGAAAGCGTAACGTCTGACAGATTCATCATGAGGGCATCCAGAATTGTTTCCTCAAGACTGTCGATCTTTTCCTGCTGCTGCTGGAATTCCTCTTCTTTCTGATCGAGTGAATTCGATAAAACGTCTGCTTCTTTCTGCGCTTTGGTAAGCTCCTGCTCAAGGTTGATCTGTTCAATCTTGGCGCAGCGGTTTTCCTGCTCGGCCAGCAGATCCGACTGGCTGCCAAATACACGCGGCTCAGCTGCTGCAACTGCTTGTTTGGAGTGTGAGAAACCTAATGAATAACCCAAAAGCCCGCAGGCTGTCAGGATGCTAACAATGATTGTTGTCAATATGAACGTCCGGTGGCCGGCAATCCAATTGCTGTATCTGGATGGTGCTGCATTTTTGCCAGATACGTTATTCTTTTTTCGCATGCAGTCTCCTTCCGTCTAATCGGGTTTTCGTGTTACATTATAAGCGAATTGAAATCGCTTTGCAACCAAACTGACATATATCTGTCCTGCCGATGTATAAAGCAGGGCAAGCGTCTGTTATTTGGCTTGGCAGAGGTTTTAAATGACAGACATGTGTGATCAGTGATAGACTGAATCGGAGCTATTTTGACACATATCCAGATGGAAATCAACGGGAGCGACAGGATGACAGGCAGACAAAAGAAAAAGCTGATTATTACAGGGATTGTTCTGGTGTTGTTTCTCATTGGATACAGCTTTATCTTCCGTTCGTATCTGGATACTGATTTCTATCTCGAGATGGCCTATGCGCATACCGGTTACGATCCGACGATTGTTGACTGGCGACACCCGGACTATGAAATCATCCAGCATAAAAACCGCCTGGCTGTTCACATTATATTTTTTACAACCGAGGATGACACCCGCGGACCGATCGGACTCTACATCGACCCATTTCGCAAAGAAGTCTTTGATGAGGATCCGCGAGCCAGCGGCGGAGGAAGTGGTCAGATTGTTCAATGAGACAGCGAGATCAAACGAGGTGGTGAGCACACATGGATCAAAAAGCCTTTTTGAAACACTATCAGACGCTGGATCGTGCATTATTTCTTGACGAACATTTGAAGAGTCTGGCTTCTTACGACGGACCATTGCCGATTGGCCATAACCAGACGATTTCTCAGCCGTCACTGGTCGCTCAGATGACGCTGGCGCTCGATCCAAAGCGGGATAGCCGCGTTTTGGAGATCGGTACCGGATCCGGTTACCAGACCGCGTTGCTGGCACCATTCTGCAAGACCGTTTACACCATTGAGCGGATTGATGATTTATCTGCCACCGCCCAAGCCCGGCTGATTCAACTGGGGTTTCACAACATTCAATACCGGATCGGCGATGGTTGTATCGGCTGGATGGAGGAAGCACCGTTTGACCGGATAATCGTTGCCGCTGCTGCCTCAGTTGTTCCGCCGGCTCTACTGGATCAGCTGGCAATTGATGGTCGTCTACTGATCCCGGTGGGTCCTCCGGGTATGCAGGATCTTCTTTTGATAAGTAAAGAAGCGAACGGTCAAATCGAACAGCATTCGATCAACAAAGTGTCTTTTGTTGAGCTGGTCGGCGATTACGGCTGGCGAAACAGGGAAAGGGAATAGGCAGATGAAACCAGGATCAGATCAACAGTCTATATCACTGACGATCACGGACATGAGCCATGATGGCAAAGGAATCGGTCATGTCGACGGACAGACGATTTTTGTGCAGGAGGCGGTTCCGGGTGATCAGATAGAAGCTGCTATCGAGATACAAAAAAAGAACTATGCGGTTGCCAGGTGCCTTTCTATCACAGGACCTTCTCCGGACCGCATTGAGCCATCCTGTCCCTTCGCCAAACACTGCGGTGGCTGTTCGCTGCAATCCTATGACTATCAGGCGCAGCTGCTGCTCAAACGCAGACAGGTGATCGATGCTCTGACACGTATTGGCCATCTGGAAGAGGCTGAGTCGCTGACTGGACCGGTCATCGGTATGCAAGATCCACTGCATTACCGGAGCAAAGTCCAGCTGCCAGTGCGCGGAACAGCGGAGAAACCGCTGATCGGGTTTTATGAAGCCAATAGCCACACGGTCATTGATGCGGATGTCTGCGAGATTCAACCGGTCATCTGTGATCAGATTCGCGAGACCATCCGCCGACATATCAATCAATATCGGATTGAACCATACAACGAGGAAACGCACACAGGTGTTTTGCGTCATGTGATCATCCGTGTCGGCTTTGCTACCGGAGATGTGATGGTTGGCCTGATCCTCAACCAAAAAGATGTGTCCATTGCTGAAAATGAACTTGCCAGACAACTGAAACAAACGATTGAGATGTGGTCAGACGATCAGATCAAGAACCTTCATCTGTCCTGCTTCTACATCGGGTACAATATGAAAAAAACCAACAACATCCAGACCTCTGATTATCTGATCGTGAGCGGCCAACCGTGGATTGAGGAACAGATCGGTTCCATCCGCTATCGATTGTCACCGCTAGCATTTTTTCAGGTCAATCCCGTTCAGACTGAAAAGCTGTTTGCCGAGATCGTCCGACTGGCCAGCCTGACCGGAAATGAACAGATCTGGGATCTGTACTGCGGGACAGGATCAATCAGCTTACAGCTCGCACAAAAGGCCAAACAGGTCATCGGCGTAGAAAGCGTGGCTGAAGCGATTCAGGACGCACAAACCAATGCGCAGCTTAACCAGATCGACAATGTGACGTTCATTCATAGCAAATCGGAAGAGATGGCAACACAGCTAGTCGACCAAGGCTACCTACCCGATCTGGTCGTGGTCGATCCACCGAGAAAGGGCTGCGACGCGTCCCTGATTGAAACACTGAACCAAATCAAACCGGATCGGATCATCTATGTGTCGTGCAATCCAGCCACTCTTGCCCGCGACATCTCTCTGCTGCTTCCAGCGGGATACGCCGTGCAAACGATCCAGCCTGTGGACCTTTTTCCCTGGACACTGCATGTTGAGACGGTTGTATTGATAACAAGGGTGAAAGAGTGAGAGCGTAAAAAACCCTTATATATCAGGGCTTTCAGCACATATGGGT
>JAAYBY010000324.1 GCA_012729935.1 Clostridiaceae bacterium
CGCGGATATTGATCGGCCAGGGGATCAGCGGCAGTTTGAAGGTAAGGGGCGGCGGGAAAGTGATTGGCGGGCAGTTGTCGACGATGATCTTTTCCGCCAAGTCAATGACCCGGTTCTGGATCCAGCTTGGAAATGACAGGAACGGACTATAATGGTCTATAGAAACAGGACAACGAATTTTGAAATCTTAGTGGAGTGATATAGAATAAAGTTGGTGAAAAACCGAAGAAAGAGGTCACTCCATGCAAAAACGGAAAGCATACACGCCAGAGTATAAAGCGAAACTGGTAATAGAAGTTTTACGGGAAGAAAAGACACTGAGTGAAATAGCCTCCCGCGAAGGAATCAACCCAAAGCAGCTAGGCAATTGGCGAAGCGAATTTATTGAAAACGCAGCAAGGGCATTCAGTCGAAGCAAAGATGAAAAGGCGGCTGCGCAGCAAGTAGAAGAGCTGAAAGCAAGAGAAAAAGAATACCAGGCAAAAGTTGGCCAGCTCACGCTGGAGGTGGATTTTTTAAAAGAAGCAGGTAAGAAGATGTTTGGACCCGGCTGGAAGGGTTGAGCAGGTATCAAAGGACGAGAAGCTGACGGTTAAGCGGCAGTGTGAACTCTTGGCTGTCAACCGATCCAGTGTGTACTACCAACCGAAGGAGCCTACGAAGGAGGAACAGCAAAGAGCAGAATACATACGGTCTCGCCTGGACTACTGGCATACGGAATTCTGCTGGATGGGCAGTCGTAATTTGTTGAACAAATTGCGCCAGGACGACAAGATAGGAGGAATTGGCCGGGCATTGATCAGGCATTATATGCGGGAGATGGGGATATTTGCCGTATATCCCAAGCCTGACACATCAAAAGCCAATAAACAGCACAAGAAATATCCGTATCTCTTACGTGGCAAGCGGATCTGGTTGCCCAATCAGGTGTGGGCCATCGACATAACGTACATAAGTTTGGGTAAGACGCATATGTATCTGACAGCCATTATCGACTGGTATAGCCGCTACATTGTTGGTTGGGCGTTATCAGACACGCTTGAGACTGCCCCGGTGCTGGTTGCCCTAAAGGAGGCCATAGAAAAGCATGGGATACCAGCAATCATTAATTCCGACCAAGGGTCACAGTTTACCAGTGATGACTATACCGGCTATCTGCAATCGATGGGCATCCATCAGAGCATGGATGGCAAGGCTCGCTGGGTCGACAATGTGATCATCGAACGCTGGTTCAGAAGCTTGAAAACAGAAGAGATTTATATCAGCTGCTATGAGAATCCACGAGAGTTGCGAGTCGGGATCGAGGAGTACATCCGCAAATACAACTATGAGCGTCCTCACAGCAGCCTGGGCGAAGAGCGGCCGGCGACTGTATATCATGGTAAATTCGCCTTGAACGACAACGGTCAGCAGGTGGCTTGATGACACGCACCTGCTGTCACAAAAGAGGGATGTGATTCCACTAAGAAATCTCAAATTTATGTCTTGACAAGCCGACCACTTTATTGTGATAAACAGCTGTGACATCAATAGTTAATATCACTATAACCCGCAAACAGCAACGCCATTGTTCAGAAAGAAGAGAAGGCCAACCCAGCATCTCCCGACCCATTCAGTCATCGAAATCAACTTATCTCCCCATCTTCCGTAAAACTCAATCAATACAAATAAACCACAGTTATTTTCTTAACGGCCAAACATCGTACGAGCTGCTAGGGGGAAAACCCTATCATTTTCCCGATTTCGGCCAAAAAGGAAGCCGCCAGGACAGCGCGTCTGACGGCTTATGTTTGGTGATCCCGATTGGATTCGAACCAACGACCTGCGGTTTAGGAATGTTGAGTAAGATCAATATCAGTAATATAGTACTATTGATA
>JAAYBY010000325.1 GCA_012729935.1 Clostridiaceae bacterium
ACACCCTTACGGAATGCAGCCACTTCTTCAAGGACTTTTGCATCTTCATCGTTGTGTTCAAAGAAAAATTTATCATAGACACTCTCGACGCCCCGCCAGGCCAGTTCAACCCGATAATCCTGATGGGTTGTGATGTGCTGGGCGAATCCCAGATAAAATTTAACTTCCTGATCAAGAATGTTAAGGAAAAGGTCGAGCGCAGCCGGTGTGCTGAATGGGTTTTTGTCGCTGGCGTAAGCGGTTTTTTCATTCTGCAGGGATTTGATATTCCAGAAAAACGGATTGTCACTGTAGATCGTGATGCCGTCAATGGTAATCGATTCGGAACCATCGTCGATCGGTCCCGGATACCAAATGTCTTTTTGATAAGCCACATCACGCGCATAATAGGGTCTGACCGTCGGTTCGATGATGCCACCGCCGCCGGTATTTTTCTGCGCCAGATAACCGATCAGCGGCATGACAGCGCCAGCCAGGATAATCAGAATCGCCATGATCAGAATGAATTTTGATTTCAGTATATTGCGGATTTCCAGTTTAATTTGACGGATAAAATTCATCGTCAATCCCCCCACTCGTTCAGAAGCATTACTGGATCTGTGTTTTAGAGCCAGTTGTCATGGAGATGAAGTCCTGCTCCAGTGTCCGTTGTTTCTGGTTGACTGCATAGATATCGATATTCTGGTCAACCAGCGACTTGACGATGGCCGGTATCTGACTGCGTTTCATCACCAGATTGACCCCGCCGTTTTCCTGAGAGCAGTTCGCGTTGAATTCCTTAAAATAATCGATCGTCCGGATGGCATCGGATGTGATGAACGTATAACTGTATATATCATCTGCCACCTGATTCTCCTGGTGGATTGACTTCTCTCCGATCATGATGCCGTTGTCAATGATATAGATACGGTCGCACATCAGCTCCATCTCCGACAGCAGATGGCTGGAGATAAACACGCCGACACCTGCCTCCTTGGACAGATACTTAAGCAGGTCGCGCAGTTCCTTGATCCCGATCGGATCAAGGCCGTTGGTCGGTTCGTCTAGCACGAGCAGGCGCGGATTGTGCAGCAGTGCCTGAGCGATTCCGACTCGCTGGCACATGCCGAGCGAATAGGTTTTGACTTTATCATCGATACGGGCGGACATTTTAACCAGATCAACAACCGAATCGATATTGGATTTGTCAACATTCGGGTACATCGCAGAGAAGTATTCCAGATTCTGGCGGCCGGTCAGGCGTTTATACAAATCCGGATTCTCAACGATCCCACCGACATTCTCCATCGCTTTCTCAAAATCAGACACGATGTCGAAGCCGCAAATGCTGATATGACCCTCGGTGATGGAAAATAAACCCATGATCATCTTGATCGTAGTTGTCTTGCCGGCTCCGTTCGGTCCGAGAAAACCAACGATCTCGCCGGAATTGACGGTAAGCGAAAAGCCGTCGAGAATTTTCTTTTTCTTAATGGTTTTCTTCAATTCTTCAATTCTGAGCAATTCCAAAGCTGATCAACTCCACTCAAGAAAATTTCGTATATTTTTGACGCATCATGGCGGGAAATGTTCCGGACAAAAGAAAGACGGCGTCCGGCTTTCAGTGATTAAGTATACTCTGAAAACAACCTCTGCGCAATTACAGTGCCTGATTTGAAGCTGATAACGGCTGTTATGTCCATCGGGAGCGCCGCATCGGAACACGAAACATTGCAATATAACAGATCACCTTATTCACATTTCTTTCGATCGCTGCCGATCTGAAAAACCTCGCAGTCCTGTCGGGACATGCGAGGCTTTACTGATCAGTAAGGAATAGGCCGGGAAATCATATCATGCGTTATTGACCCGTCTCTTCCGCCAGGCAAAAAGGCTGACAAAAGCTGCCGTCAACAACAAGCTGTAACCCCAATAGTTCTGCTCATCTGACTCTCCGGTTTCTGGTATGTCATTTGTTGGTTCTGCTGTCTTTTCAGAGCTCTGCGGCGGCGTTCCTGTGGTCTCATGGGTCGTCGCCTGTGTTGATGCTGTCGTTTCATCAGTAGTCTGTTGTTCCGTATCTGTCGTTTCATCTGTACTCTGTGGTTCTGTTGCCACCGTTTCATCTGTGGTTGGTTCTTGTTCTGCGATCCACTGCGCATAAAGAGTCAAGTCTGACGAAACAGAATTTAAAGAGAAATCCCAGTCCATCGTTCCATCCTCATCCTGAGTCCATTTGTCAAAAACATAATTTTCCTGAGTCGGGTCTTCTGGTTCGGGTACAAGTTCTCCCTCACTCACCGTGGCAGCTGCCACGGGCGAGCCGCCGCGGCTGTCAAAGGTAACTGTGTACGATGCAATTTGGTTATAATCGACAACCAGGCGGGGCCACCAATCCGGCGGACTTTCGTTGTGGCAGGCAACAAACCCATGAATTGCCGGCGATGGAAGATTATCTGATTTCAAAAACAGACCATAATTAACTGTGCCCGTTTTCCA
>JAAYBY010000326.1 GCA_012729935.1 Clostridiaceae bacterium
CCTCTTGTGCCAGCCGCTCTCGCAGTTCATTGACAACCTCCGGTGACTCCAGACTGCCCAAGAAGATCTGGACCAGTCGGGTTCCTTTATCTGAGAGATCCAGTTCGAGAGAACGCCATGGTTTAAGGAGGTCGATCATTGTCTCGTTCCGGTGGATTTGAACACGAAGTTCAGACAAATGATTCTTATTATTCTCCAGTCGCGTCACGCTTTTCAGCAGATCTTTTTCTTTTTGAGCAATATCCATCAGATCTTTTGACTGAACTGTACGGTTGCCTGAAAATGCCTTTTTCTTGACCGGCTTAAGCTGTTTGGCTGTTTCTATTGCCGATTCGATACGTGACAAATAACCGGTTTCCGTTGATGGGTTATCCAAAAGGGTCTGCTGGTCATCAACGTCATCTGCGAGATCTGACGTCTGATCAATCAGTTCGACAGCACCAATCTCCATCAGTGTGTGGATGACATCGTTCATTTCAGCACGAATGCCGACCACTGTGAGATGGTCCATCTTAGCAATCGGCACAGTCTTTCACGATCCTTTCCACAATTATTCTGGCAGCATCGGGTATTTTACCGGCTGATGATTGATTAAGTAAAGAAACCTCAGTTTCTGCCTGTCGTTTTGCTTCAATACGAATGGCTTCGGCCTTTTTTTCAGCCCGATCCAATATCTCCTGCTGGAGAAGAACAGCTTCTTGATTAGCCGCAGCCAGTTTTTCTACTGTTTTCTCACGCGCTTCCTGTGTCTTTCGACGTGAATCCTGCCGCGCACGATCGATCAGATTGGCGGCCTCTTCTTCAGTTGTCCGAATCTGAGTCAGAAAATCCTGATTCATCTGCACTGCCTCCTTATCAGACAAGCTAAAATGCTCTGTATCACGTTTGTTGGTGAAAACAGAACTGCTCACTTCGTCACGCCATTATAGCAAAGTTCTTGCCATGTTGCCAAGTGTAATTGTTCACTCTGCTTAAATCGGTACTGCGTGAAAGTTCAAAGCCACTTTTCTGGAGAAAGTGGCTCTAAACACACTTGACAACGTCCTGGTTAAGTCCTGGCTAAGGCTCAATCAGCGCCATTCGTACCGGCAAAATCCGAACAATGATGCGGTAAACGAGGAGCGATAGAAACAATGATCCGGCAGCGGCTGCAATCACAGTCGTGGTCACGGACAGTTTAAACGCAAAAACCGGTACAAGCACCAGAGCTGCAAACAGCAAGCTTGCTCCCATACCATACAGTACATTCATATTCTGTTTAACCGCTTTCTGTTCGTTGTCCCAGTTCAGCTTAGGCCAGAACAACTCGAAAATGATACCGCTGAAATTCGGGAGCAGGACACCGCCCGGAACAACTGCCAGCAGCGATAGCGCGAGCCACAGCGGCGGCCTGATCACGATCAGGAGAATGGCCAGCGGAATCAGTATCCCCAGCAGGCTGAAAATGACTCCGACCGTGATTTTCGCCAGGATCTGACGTCGCCAGGACATCGGTAAAGTCTTCAATATATAAAAAACTTTTCCCTCACGCGAAAGGGCACTTTCTGTAATGCCGTTGCTGCCGGCTATGAAACAGGTGATCGCAAAGAAGGCTGCGATGGCTATCGGAGCCGCGGATGACGACGGATCCGAAAGAAGTTGTCTGGCGAGAGCAATCAGCTGATCCAGTCCTTCATCTGCTGCTCCGGTTAAAAACGGGATGACCAGGAAAACCGGCCACAGGAAATTCATCATGACATTGTTCATGAAAAAAATCGGTGTACGAATCAGGATGCGGATATCTTTCAGGCAATAACTCCAGAATGCGCTTCCGCTTTTCCCTGCGGTCTGAAGTTCATCCCTGCTCAATTGCTTCCGCTTTGAAACGGACGTGTTGACATCGACAACGCCGGCAAAGTATAAAAACCGGGCGGCCTGAAGCGTAACGACAACAGCAATCACGGCGACGAGCAGAAGCATGGCCACTTGTCCAAGTCGTTCCAGTGCCTGTATTGCCGTCAGGCTGCCGACAGCAAACGATGTGCCCGGAAAAACGACTGACGTGATTTGTGCGACCGCATCCGCTCCTGATTCAATGATTCGGGTCAAATCCATTTCACTGAAAGAAGACAGAGACTGCATGCCGAATACAAATGCCAGAGCCAGAACCATTGCCAGTATGCCTGATATCAGGTTGAATCGGTCTTTGTTGCGCGCCAGCGGTGTGAATCGCATAATCAGCATGACGATGATCGATGCCATACAGAGCGGAACGACTGGCAGGAAAATAAAAACCAAGACAAGCAACAGGAAGTAAAGAAAATCAGCCCCGCTCAGGATACCGTAGACAATGAGCGGCGGTAGAATCAGAACAGCCAGATAAAGATATTCCCAGACTGCTGTGACAATCAGCTTGGCCCCGATGATTTCCTGCGCTTTTAGTGGCAGCGGCAGTAGTTTTTCTACATCACCGGTGTAATAGAAAATACTGATGACATACAAAATACCAAACAGGAAGACGAGAACCGTGCCAAGACTCAGATATAGGCCGACCATGATGCTCTGTAAGCCGACAGACGACAGAATTTCAAACAGGCCAAGCGCGCTCGCAACCATAATTCCGATGAAGTAGACACCAAGAACAGTCATGAGAATGGCATTGCCAATAACATTTCTTTTTCGCTTGCCGGAACCGACTGCGTTGACACTGCTGCCTTTCAGAAGCACCCGTGCCAATCGAAACAGGTTTTTCACTGGCTACCACCCGCCATTTCATTGTGATTAACCAGGTCAAGGAACATTGATTCCAGTGAGGCATCTCGCTTGGATTGCTGATGCATCGCATCGATTGATCCACAGAATAAGATCCGGCCACGGTCAATAATGGCGACTCTGTCACAGACCTTCTCAGCAACATCAAGAACGTGTGTGGAAAAGAAGACGGTTTTTCCGGTATCTGCCTGTTCCCGCATCATCTCTTTAAGCACAAAGGAGGATTTGGGGTCGAGACCTGTCATCGGCTCATCTAAAACCCATAACGCGGGCTCATGCAGCAGGCCGCCAATGATCATCAGTTTTTGACGCATACCATGCGAATAGCTCTGGATCCTGTCCGTCAGCGCTTCATCAAGGCTGAACCGCCGGGCAAGCATCTCAATCCGTTCCGTCCGCTTTTCAGTTGGCACATCATAGATGTCACCCATAAAGCGAAGGTATTCGATCGCTTTAAGACGCGGGAAAACATTCGGATCATCCGGAATATAACCGAACGATTTCTTAGCATTCATCGCATCACGCTGGATATCAAATCCATTGATCAGAATCTGTCCCTGATCGGGCGTCAGAATACCGGTCATCATTTTGATGGTCGTTGTTTTTCCTGCTCCGTTGGGTCCGAGAAACCCAAAGATTTCACCGGGATAGACATGCAGATCAATGCTATCAACGGCTTTGACACCTTTACCGTAACTTTTACTGACTTGACTGAGTTGAATCATCGCTATCATCTCCTGTTGATTGACCTGTCGGGTGGCTGTCCGTTTTGATTTCATGGTACCATCCCAGCAATCGGATGTATGGCATTTCCGAATAAAGCTGATAAAGTGCTGCTAATGCTTGATTCAGATCAGCTTGACTGCATTCAAAATCAAGATAAAACAGATACCGCCACGGGCTGTCCGGATCAGGCCTCGATTGAATCTTGCTCAAGTTCAATCCACAGTCACTGAAAATAGAGAGTGTGGCCGCCAGAGCACCAATCGCATGCGGTAATTTTAGAATCAGGCTGATCCGCTCTGCGTCCGGTGTCACTTTAAAGGTGCGGCCGACCACAACAAACCGCGTCTGATTGCTGGTCGTGTTGCTGATTGCGTCTTTGAGAACCACAAGCTGATGCTTTTTTGCCGCAGCCGCGGATCCGATCGCAGCGAGTGACGGGTCACCAGCTGCAGCAACCTGTTCCGCTGCAAAAGCCGTGTTGAGAGATTCACGCATTGACCAGCCCCTGCGATGAATGAGCTCTGAACATTGTGCCAGCGCCTGCGGGTGCGACACAACCGTCTGAATTGTCTGAAGATCGCTTCCGGGAATTCCCAGCAGGTGGTGCTGAATCATGAGTGACAGCGATCGCCAAATATGCAAATCATCTTTCAGAAGTGCCTCGTAGACATCATCTACTGTTCCAGCTGTGCTGTTTTCAAGCGGCAGAACGGCAACATCGGCTGATCCATCCCTGACTTTATCACACGCCTGTTGAAAAGTCGGGGCATTGATTTGTCTGGCATCCGGGAAAAGCAGTCTGCATGCCTGTTCAGCGTAGGCGCCGGCAGATCCCTGTGTGACGGCACACTGTACCCGGATCTCCTGAGGTTCAGCTTCAGTCAGCTGGCGTCCGATCTGGAAATCGGCTCCGGCATTTATCAGATACCGATACTGGGTGGTTCGTGACAGCCGCATGACGCTTTTCGCGAAACTGACGCCCTGCGTTTGATGTTGGTCATCCAGATCAGCCATCATTTCTGACAGATGCTCTTCTTCCCGCAAGGCATCATAGACAGGTTTTTTTGTTGTTTGCTTGAAAGCCGCAATCTGCTCCGCGACAGTCATCCGCTCAGCGAACAGCGTCATCATTTGACGGTCGATGCGGTCAATTTCCTGACGCAGCAACGTCAAATCTTCAGGTTGCTTTGTCTGATCATGTTTCATTCTGATGACCTCTCAGATGACGACACAGCTTTTCAGCAGCTAATTTATAGCTATTAATGCCCTGTCCGGAAATCTGGTCTAAACAGACATCCTCAATAACAGACAAACGACGAAAGGGTTCGCGCTGATGAATGTCCGAAATATGAATTTCAATGACCGGCAGCCGTGTCAGCTCAATCGCGTCGCGCAATGCATAACTTGTATGCGTCAGGGCTCCTGCGTTGATTAAAATCCCCGCATGCGTACGCATCGCATCATGAATCTGATCAATCAGATCACCCTCGTGGTTGGACTGGTAGGCCGTCACCGAAAAACAAAACGGTTCAGCTGTCTGCTTAACAAGATCAACAACATCCTGAAGCGAAAATGTTCCGTACTGTTCAGGATCCCGAAATCCGAGCATATTCAGATTCGGACCGTTGATCAGGAGTATCTTGTCATTTGTTTCGTTCATTAAATACCACCCGTCGATCCTGTAGTAAATCCAAAGCGAAAAGAGCAGCTGCCGCCTCTACAACGGGAACGGCTCTTGGAACGATACAGGGGTCATGACGTCCTCCAACAGAGTACTCGATTGTTTCTTGTTTTTCAAGATCAAGCGTTTTCTGTGTTCGTTTAATAGACGGTGTCGGTCTAAAGGCAACCGTAAAGACAACCGGCTCACCTGTTGTCAATCCGCCCAGTATACCTCCGGCATGATTCGATAAATACCGGACGTCGCCATTTTCCATCACCATTTCGTCATTGTTCGAAGAACCATACATGCCGGCTGACCGAAAGCCGCTGCCGAACGATACCCCTTTGACGGCTGGAATCCCGTAGAGTAGACTGGACAACCTCGATTCCACGCTGTCAAAGACAGGATCTCCCAGTCCTGCCGGCAGACCGACGATCACACCTTCCACCAGACCGCCAACCGAATCACCTGCTTCGCGGGCATCGCGAATGACATCGATCATATTCCGGCCGACCGCATCATTCAGCACTGGGAATTCTTTGGCAGCAACAGCCCGATAGGCTTTGAAATCAGGGGAACTGCCGGAAAAAGGCTGGTCCTCGATACCGGCGATCGCAACGATACGCGATGCTGTCCAGATATTGGCTGATTGAATAATCTGACTGCAGACTGCCCCGGCAAAGGTAAGGGGAGCGGTCAGTCTGCCGGAGAAATGTCCGCCGCCCCGGTGATCTTGAAACCCGCCATACCGAATATCGGCCGTTAGATCTGCATGACCGGGTCGCGGATGATTCATGCGATCCGGATAATCATGTGATCGCTGATCTGTATTTCGGATCAAGCCGCAAAGTGGTGAGCCGGTCGTCCGACCCTTGTACAATCCCGAAACAATTTCAACCGAATCCGTTTCGCGACGTGGCGTTGACCAGGGCATCCAGCCGGGCGCGCGCCGCTGCATAAAGGCGGCTGTCGCTTCTTCACTGATTGCATAGCCGGCAGGCAGTCCGTCAATCGTAATCCCGATCGCCGCGCCATGTGATTCACCAAATAAGCTGATTCTGATGTTTCGTCCCCATTGTGAGCTCAAACAAATCACCTCCCAGTTGCTTGAACACCTGAAAGAAATCAGGATAAGATTTCTGAACAGCTTCAGCGTGGTTCAGCACAATGCCATCACGCGTAAACAATGCCGCAATGGCCAGTGCCATGGCGATTCGATGATCACCCCAGGAATCGACCGTTCCGCCATTTAGTACCGAATGTTTACGCGATGTACTGCCGCCATAAATAACAAGCATGTCTTCGTCACTTTCAACATCGCCGCCGATAGCCGATAGCGTTGCCCGTACCGCTTCAATTCGATCACTTTCCTTGAGCCGTAAGCGGCCGATATGGGTCAGACGCGTCACAGCAGGTGTGATCATCGCAGCAACAGCAAGGATTGGAACAAGGTCAGGAGTTTGTGATAAATCAAACGTATATGTCGGCTGCTGCCCGCGCAAGGCAGATAAATAGTCCAGGATTGCCTGATCGCCCTGCGCGGTTTCCGCGGGCAGCCCGGTCACCTCTAAGTCACAGCCGCCGTACGCAGCGGTCAGCCAGAAAGCCGCCTGGGAATAGTCGCGTTCAACGAAATATCGGTTTGACTGGTACTGTTGCGGAGCAGGGATGTGATAGCCATCCGGCCTAAGTTCGATATCAATGCCAAAATGTTTCAACGTCCGGCAGGTCATAGCGACATAGGGCGCAGATTCCAGCGCTGACGTCAGGCAAATATCGGACGGTTCTTCCAGTAAAGGGAGCGCCATCAACAGCCCGGATATATACTGTGAGCTGATATGGCCTGGCACTTGATAAACGCCCGGCTGCAATCGACCGCTCAACTGCATGGGCAGTGATCTGTCCTGCGGATACTGAAGGGTCAGACCGTGAGGCTGAAGAATCGCCTGATACTCTTTTAAAGGTCGGTTGACAAGGCGGCCGTGTCCCGTAAATGTCAGTGTCTTCGAACGTTTTTTCGGGCTGACGGCGCCGGAAACAGGGATCAGCAGCCGCAGCGTTGTTCCTGATTCACCACAATCGAGAATATCTGATCCGTTCAGCAGATCCTCCAAGCAGCGGCGGGTTGCGATGATGTCGTCAGACAAGGGATCGGTTAATCCGTCAATCATTGATGGCTGTCCAGCCAGTGCAGCGGCAAACAATGCGCGATGTGCATCGCTCTTGGAAGCGGGCGGTTCAACACGGCCGCCAAGTAATCC
>JAAYBY010000327.1 GCA_012729935.1 Clostridiaceae bacterium
GCAATGGGCATAGTGTTTCCTCCTTCTCAGGCGACCGCGCCGTACATGCTGAACATCGGCAAGGCGATCGCGATGACGATAAATCCGATGATAACCGCCATGAAGACAATCATCAGTGGTTCTAAAAGACCAACCAGCCGCTGAATGGCAGCATCGCTTTCTTCATCGAAAAAAGCTGCTGTTTTAGTCAGAATATCATCGAGCAGACCCGACTCCTCGCCGACATTAATCATGTTATAGATCATGGGTGGGAAATCACCCGTTTTTCGTAAAGAGACGGACAGAGGCATACCTTTGCGGATATCCTCCACAACATTATTCAATGAATTATGGATCACCTGGTTGTTGATGACGCGCGCCGTGATATCAAGGCTTTGCAACATCTGGATTCCGCTGGATAACAGAGTCGATAAGGTACGCGCGAAACGGGCGGAATAGATCATGCGCAGAGATTTTTTGACGATCGGCATCTTCAATTTGCGACGATCCCACCACAAGCGGCCTTTATCACTGCGCTTAAATGCCCGCCAGCTGATGACAATCAGTATGGTTACGCCTGCCACCAAATACCAATAGTTTGACAGAAAATCACTCAATCCGAGCAGCATGCGGGTTGGCAGCGGAATGGTTCCGCCACCGGCGAGAATGATGCCGGTAAACGAAGGCAGTACGACGACCAGCATCAGGATGACCACCGCGATCGTCAATGTCATCAGGACGATCGGGTAGATCATCGCACCTTTGATTTTATTCTTCAGTTTATTTTCTTTTTCATAGTGGTCAGCCATGCGCAGCAGAACGCCATCGAGTGTGCCTGAACTTTCCCCGGCCAGGATCATGTTGATAAACAGCTCAGGGAACGCTTCACCTTGTCTCCTGAACGCGTCGGACATGGCGTCACCCTTTTGTACGGATTCGTAGATCTGGCCGATGTGTTTTTTCAGCACTTTGTCTTCGGTCTGCTGAAATAAAATATCCAGCGCTTTGATGGCCGTGATACCGGAGTTGATCAACGTGGCAAACTGACGGCAAAAAATCGCCAAAGGTTTTAATTTTACCTTTTGGCTGCTTTTGATCTCCTTGCTTCGTTTGACATCAACCGCATCCTGAGCTTCGGTGACATAAAGATCTTTGCTTTTTAATTTGACGCGCAAATCCGCGATGCTGTTGGCCTCAAGCACCCCGGACGATTTTTTCCCTTTGCGGTCAACCGCCGTATAGACAAATTGCGGCATATCATCCCTCCCTCAGGTTAAGCTGTTTAGAACAAGGCAGCGTCACTGACCAGATAACGCTGGAGCATATCCGGATCCTGACAATAGGCATAAGCGGTGTCAGAGCTGATTTCAGCTTTGCGAACCAGCTGGGCCAGTGAATAATCCATCGACAGCATCCCTTGTTTGATACCGGTCTGAATATAACTCTGGATCTGATGGACCTTGCCTTCTCGGATGGTGTTGCGAACAGCGTCAGTACCCAGCAGAACTTCCAGAGCAGCAACACGGCCTTTCTCGTTGGCAGTAATTAGCAGCTGCTGGGCGATAATGCCCTGAATAACGCTCGCCAGCTGGACACGGACCTGGGTCTGCTGATGCGGCGGGAAAACGTCAATCACACGGTCGATCGTCTGGGCTGCGCTGGTCGTATGCAGCGTCGACATGACCAGATGGCCTGTTTCAGCTGCCGTGATCGCGGTACCGATCGTTTCCAGATCTCGCATCTCACCGACGAGAATGACATCCGGGTCTTCACGCAGGGCAGCGCGCAAACCGGTTGCGAACGTTGTACTGTCGTCGCCGATTTCCCGCTGATTGATCATGCTGACCTTATGCTTGTGCAAATACTCGATCGGTTCTTCCAGCGTCAGGATATGGCAGCGGCGTTGATTATTAACGTAATCGATCATGGAAGCCAACGTCGTCGACTTACCTGAACCGGTCGGTCCGGTCACCAGTATCAAACCACGCGGCTTGAGTGCCAGTGTTTTGAGGATCTGGGGCAGTTTCAGACTATCTATTGTTGGTATTGATGTCATGATGATACGGATGGCCGCCGTCA
>JAAYBY010000328.1 GCA_012729935.1 Clostridiaceae bacterium
AAACTGCGACGATAATCAGATGGATTACTTTTGTTACTCTACTTGAAGTCATTGCTACCTCTCATGTCCACGGAGAGAATTGCTATTTGGGATGTTAAAGATTTTTATTATGTGACGTTATACCCCTCGGTTAAGACAATTACCACAGTAGGCATCAATACTCTATTTTCATGATTAATTTTGGCATTATCTATATATATATATTACATCACATGATAACCATACGCATACATCAATTAAGTGTAAATGATCTTTAAGAAACATTATGGTCTTTTAAAAAATTCCGGTTTGGAAAAATACTCCAAATAACTTCGATGAAATGCTCCAAAAGACTTTGTCACATTATACCAAAAATCTGTTTACTTATCCTGTATCTGCACGACGCGTTGGATGCAATTTCACGATTTGCCTTGGGTGTGTGCACTATTGCACGATAATATCGGTCGGATAAATTAAGCTAGTCAATCAGTAAAATATCTCATAATACATATTTATACGTATATGACCGTAAAAGTAACCGGCTTGATGCTGAGTAGACTCCACAATACAAAAGGCTCCCATAAGGGGAGCCTTTTGTATTGTGGAGCCTTTAATCGGAATCGAACCGATGACCTCATCCTTACCATGGATGCGCTCTACCGACTGAGCTATAAAGGCAGGTTTACCTGGAGCGGGTGAAGGGAATCGAACCCTCACGGTCAGCTTGGGAAGCTGAAGTTCTACCACTGAACTACACCCGCATTTGATGCAAGTCGTATTATATCGACCCACATGAGACCTGTCAAGGTTGACGGAAACCCGATTCATCAGGTTATATGGCTTCTATCTGATCCTTTTTACTTTTCTCAGTTTTCGTTTCTTTTCTTTCGGACAAATACAGACCGGACAGAATCAACAACGTCCCGAAAAGGGTCATCAATGTGATTCTTTCCTTTAGCAATACTGCCGATAACATAGTTGTTAAAACAGGAATCAGATAAATATACTGATTGGTCTTGAGCGGCCCGATAGCTTGAATAGCCCTGTTCCAAAGCAAAAACGCTAGTGAGGACGCGACAATTCCCAGATAGAAGACGCTGATAAGAGCCGGTGTATCAACTGATTCCGGAATCGGTGACTGGCCTGTTGCCAGAAACAGAACGCCCAAAACGAGCAGCCCATATAGAAAAACCTTGCGGGTGAGCTGTATCAGTGTATATCGCTCATCCGTTTTCTGCATGAGAATGGAATAGAAAGCGAACATCAGTGAAGCACCAAGTGCCAGCAAGTCGCCGCCTGGAGCAATACCTTCTAAACGCCCGGTGTTGATGATGATGACAAGCACGCCCAGATACGCTGTCACCATACCGGCTGTGTTTTTAAAATTGAAAAACCGCTTTCGGTAAAACAAGGATGACAAGGCACCGGTCATAAACGGAATCGTGGCAACGATCAAACTGACATTTGACGAATAGGTCAATTGCAGCGCACTGTTCTCAAATACAAAATAGAGCGCGAGAGCGGCGCCAATCGCCAGAAAAAGTATTTCGCCTCTCAATGAAGCTGGTTTGCTGAATTTGGGATAAAGCAAACTGAGAAATGTAACAGCGACCAGGTACCGAAAAAACAAGATTTGAATCGGTGTCATGTAGACAAGCAATAATTTGCTCACAATAAAAGTTGAACTCCAGATTGATACCGTGATCAAGGCTCGCAAATGACCCTTCAGTATTTGAGACATATAACTCCCCTTGTTTTCAAAATTTGACTGCTCAATTGATTTCATCGTTTGGTTGATTTCATTCTTCATCAGGAGGGATTTTTACACTGTGTTCTGATAATCCGGACAAGTTCTGTATTCGTCTGTTAAGCATTTCACGAAAACAGTAAGGCAGATGATCTCCATGCCCCCTGTGAACCGTCACGCACTGTGCGCATTTACCGTGAAGCCGGCAAGGTTCGGGGCACGGACAATGATCT
>JAAYBY010000329.1 GCA_012729935.1 Clostridiaceae bacterium
CAGCTGTCTTTCCGCTGTTTCTGGATCAGCTGCCGACATTTTTCCAGACACTTTTGATTTCGCTGGTGTCAACTGTCGTCGTTGTCTTGCTGACGCGAAGACGCTGGATCATTCCACTGCTTGCCGCAGTTCTCCTGGTTGCCGGGCTGATTCTTCAATTGAGTGGTCAACTTGATCGACTGTTGCGATCAATCGAGGCGATACGGACCGGAATCTCATCAGAAACGCCGCCAGATTACCGGTTTTTGCTGCGATCGTTCAGCTTTATGGTTTCAGTGGGCTCGGCTTCAATCCTATTCCTGTTTTTCCGCAAGCTGTTTTTCTTTGCAGTTTTGCCGTTACTGGGGACCGGGCTGGTGGTCTGGCTCTTTTTTTCCGGAAGTGACGCGCTGTATCCGGTTCTGGCACTGGTTTTATCGGTGTTGTGGATTGCTTTTGCCAGATTCCGAGGTCGGGCGCATGCCGTAGAACTGTCGGAGAATATCGATAGATCACTGTCATACCACATGCTCACAGCGTCTGCGATCTTGATTGTTGTTCTTCTGCTGACGAGCGCGGTCGTTCCACGTGAAGATGGCGTATGGCAATCGAAACTGCTGGTTCGAACCGTTGGTGATGTATCCTCATTGCTGTCGCTGGATGGCCGGCGAATGCCCCTCGACGGTGTATTCAATTTGTCGATTACAGGCTATCAACCGCTCGGAGGACGGCTGGGCGGCGATGTTAAGCCGAACCACACAATTGTCTTGCATGTGGAGACAGAAAAGGCAGTCCCGCTTGCCGGTGCCTACTTTGATACATACGACGGGCAGCGCTGGTCAGATGCACATGCACAAACGCAGTATCGATTTGGGGCGTTGATCCTGCGCGCCCAACGCAACCGCGTTTTCTTAGAGCAGTTGCCGACGGGCGGAGCTGACGAAGATGAACGGTATCAGCACGTGGCGACAGAAGGCACGTTGAGAATCCACTCAACGCTATTTGGCCGCAGCCTCTTTCAGACAGGTCGAGTCCAGGATGTTACAGATGTCGGGTTTGACAAAAACCGTCTGTCATTTAACCAGCAAGGTGAGCTGTTCATTGACGGCGGCTCCCGAAGAAGCATGTCATATACGCTGGATACCATATATGTCGATCGGACTCGTTCACGTTTTGATCAGCACCTGGTTGAACTTGAGCAAATCATCAAAGCGGATCGTGATCCGTATTTCGAATTTATGACCCGCAATTACCGACAACTGCCTGCAGATCTTCCGGCTATGGTCCGCGAACTGGCTGAGACGATCACCCAGGCTGATTCGACGCCCTATCTGAAGGCACGCTCGATCGAGACCTGGCTGTCGGAAAATACAACCTATACGCTCACACCCGGAACGCCTCCTGACGATGTGGATTTTGTCGCTCACTTTTTGCAGGAAAGGCAAGGATATTGCGTTTATTATGCCAGTGCGATGACTGTTCTCGCCCGCTGTGTTGGACTGCCGGCCCGCTATGTTACCGGTTTCGCTCTTCATCGCAGTTCGTCAGATGATCGGGCGACACAGTTTGTCGCAACCAACGCGTCTGCGCACGCCTGGACCGAAATTTATTTTGCAGGTATCGGTTGGGTTTCATTTGACCCGTCCGGGCGGATGGCAGAGCAATACTACGACCGTTCGCAGTATCCTGAGGAACCGATCGTGACGCCGATCCCCTCTGGTTCTCCAGAAGAACCCAATGATTCCGAAAGCGAACCGCAGGTTCCGGAAACCCGGGGACAGAGCGTCCTGATCGTGCTTCTGACTACCTTTATATTACTGCTGGGGCTGGCGGTGTTTTCCGCAATTCGGGCACATGTGCTCCTTAAGGACAGCCGATTATACCGCAAGCAGTTTAACAGGCGATATCAGACGCCGGAGGAGAAGCTTGAAGCCCTGTACCAGCGATCCGTCACACAGCTGAACCGGATGGGTTATGATCGAGAACCGGCAGAGACGGTACGCGAATACTTGCGGCGGATGAGACAGGTACCGGAACTAAGCAATCTGGCAGCTGCCTGGCAGCCAGTCATTCGATTGAAGTATGCTTGCCGGACACCCTCCGAACCTGAACTGGAAACCATGCACGCGCTGTGCATTCAACTGGAAAAGCTGCTTCTCCAGAAAAAAGGACGCCTGAGATACTGGTTCTGGCGAATTCTTCTGGCTCGCTGATTGCCTTCATTTTGTGAACAGGCTGTCTTCTGGAAAGGTCAGATAACGTGGAAAGGAAGCTGATCGTTTAATTGACCAGCTGATTAGATTAAAATGGAAGGTATCAAACAACGGGAGAGATCTTGATGACACAAAATATTGGACATGAGAACCGGGAACACGAGCAGGTTCACATTCTGCTCGTTGAAGATGATGCGGCGTTGCGCATGGGACTGGAGTATGCTTTACAGAGCGAGGGGTTTTCGGTGCGCTCAGCTGCTGACTGCAAAGCTGCACGGTCAATTCTTTTTGTTGAACAGACAGAACCTGATCTGGTCATCCTCGATGTCATGCTGCCGGATGGAACCGGATATGAGCTTTGTTCCGAGATAGCAGCCTACTGCAAGAGCCGGTTGAGCCCGGGATGGCCGGTCATCTTCTTGTCTGCATGCGACAGTGAGGTCAATGTTGTGATGGGTCTTGACGGCGGAGGCGATGATTATATAACAAAACCGTTCAGAGTACGCGAACTGATTTCACGTGTAAACGCAGTTTTAAGAAGAAAAAATGAGAGAGCGACACCCACTGAGGAGACGATTATCCGCTGCGGACCGATCGCCATCAACCTTGAGGAATATCGCATCTGGCTTCAAGGGCAGGAAATCCAGCTGACCATGATGGAATTCAGACTTCTGTCAGCCTTGATAAGAAACAGGGGACGTATCATGTCCCGCCAGTCGCTGCTCCAGTCCTTGTGGGATGACCGCGGCGCGTTTATCGATGACAATACACTTTCGGTGCACATCAACCATTTGCGGGAAAAACTCGAGAAAGACCCGGGTAATCCGCAGCTGATCCAGACAATTCGCGGTGTCGGTTACCGGCTCTGCCCTGAAGAATCAGATGCTGATACTTTTGAAGAGGATACATCCGGGGTGCTTTCCCATTCATAAGTTCTCGTTCTGGAGGTTTATTTATGCTTCATCTGTTAACGAATTCCGGCCAGCGACGACTGCTGGCTTTGTTCATGAGTTTAATGCTGTTGACTGTAATAACCGCATCAGCTGTATCAGAATCAGTAACGAGGCGGATCCTTGCCACACAGATCGAAGAAAAAATCGCCCTGATCGGTTATCTCTCAGAGTCAGGATTACTGGTGGAATCTGAACAGATGAATCACATCACCTTGTCCGGCCTGCTGGACGGACGGTACGACAACACACTGCTGGCAAGCGGCCAAAGCTGGCTGGCTGCTTATGGGTTTGCAGAACCGGATACCTGGACCTTTTATGCCGCCTATGGAACACTCAAACAGCGCACACTGCTAAGTGTCTTCCTGCCGGCCGCCTGTGTACTGTTGCTCCTGGCATTCTTCTGTCGGCAGATACTTTCTGGTCTCTATCGGCAGATCCGACGAATCGCAGATGTTTCGCATTTGGCCGCTGCCGGTTCTGACAGCATGCTGCTGACGGATGTTTCGATTCGGGATGAGGGAGATCTGGCTGTCTTGTGGCATGCGACTGTTCATCTGATAGAACGCGTTTCTGCTCAGCTGCAGTCGCTGAAAAAGGATAAGCGTCGTTTACAGGATTTTCTGTCCGATATATCGCATCAGATCAAGACACCGCTGGCATCCCTGCAGCTCTACCTTGACCTGATGCAGGATACAGCCATGGCACAGGATAAAAGAGCTTCGTTCATTGAACAGGGTCTGGCGCAGGTCAGACGCATCGACTGGCTGGTACAGGGGTTGCTAAAAATGGCAAGGCTGGACGCGGGATCCGTCGAGATGAAGCTGATACCAGCGGATTTGTCGACAACGGTTCAACAGGCTGTCGCACCGTTTAGTGAAATCATCCGGCAACGACATCTCTCTGTCCGGAATCTGGTTGAGCAAGGTACGATCTGGCCGCACGATCCGGAGTGGCTGTCAGAAGCGATCAGTAATCTGATCAAGAATGCACTGGAACAGGTTCCGGAGCGTGGTGAAATCAGCATCTCGTCTGTGCAGACACCTTTGTCTCTGCAACTGCAGATCAGTGACAGCGGCCCGGGCATTCCGAGCCAGGAGATCAGCCGGATTTTCGAACGCTTCTACCGCCATGATACGGCAATACGCCCTGATTCAGTCGGGATCGGCTTATCACTGGCGCGGGCGATTGTTGAACAAAATGGCGGTGATCTGACAGCGAGCAGCCCTCCGGGATCCGGGGCTGTTTTTACAATAAGTTTTCTTAAGAATCCTTAAGCAATCATTCATCTGAACTTAAGATACATCTGCTAAGCTGATAGTCAGATTGTGAGCGCAGATCATTTTGTGTGTCACCGTACGACAACTCAATTGTAGGAGGAATATGACCCATGATAGATATAAGAAATCTAGTCAAAACATATGGAAAGACGGATGCAGCTGTCCATGCCCTGCGCGGCGTTGATCTGCAGGTGGCTTCCGGTGAATTCGTTGCCATTATCGGGCCGTCAGGCAGTGGAAAATCAACACTGCTTCACCTGATCGGCGGAGTTGACCGGCCGACCAGCGGATCTATCGTTGTTGAAGACCAGGAACTGACACAGCTGAGTGAAAAGCAGCTGTCCCTCTACAGACGACGTCGGATCGGTTTTGTTTTCCAGTACTATAACCTTGTCCCCGTTCTGACGGTTGAAGAAAACATCGCATTGCCATTGATGCTGGATGGGTTGGAACCGGACAAAATCTGGTTTGAAGAACTGCTGACGCGTTTGAATCTGCAGGATAAACGAACCAGTCTGCCCAATCAGCTATCCGGCGGGCAGCAGCAAAGGACGGCGATGGCCAGAGCGTTGATCCATCGCCCTGCACTTGTTTTAGCAGATGAACCGACCGGCAACCTTGATTCACAGAATGGCCGGGAAATTATGGCGCTGCTTCGTGATACCGTCAGACGTGTCGGACAGACGCTGCTGCTCATTACGCACGATGCCAATATTGCAGCACAGGCTGACCGGATCATGGTCATTGAAGATGGCAGGATCCGACCGATGCAGCTGGCTTCAAATCTTGTAAGGACGTGATCTGGATGAATTCATTAAGCCAATTAAGTCGCCGCTATCTGAAAAAGCAATGGAAGCGGACACTCTTTACCAGCCTGGGCATCGTCATGGCCACGGCTCTTTTCACCGGACTGGCGCTGTTGTTTACCAGTTTCATCAATATGTACATCGAAACCGAATCCGAAGAAACCGGTCGCTGGCACTATCATGTTTCAGGATTGACGATGGATCAAGCCCGCCAGTTGCAGGCGAACATCAGAATCGACGAAAGCGAATTGATTGCCTCCTCAAGCCAGATGGCTAAACTGGACGGCCGCTCATCACTTCATGATGAGCCTTCCTGGCTCCTGCTGAGGGATGTCAATGAGATGGGTTCCGGTCTGACACCTTACCCCATGACTTTGCTGGAGGGAAGGATGCCGGAAAATACGTCTGAAATCGCATTGAATGTGGCGAGCCTGACATTTTTTCCGGATCTGAAATTGAATCAGACCGTTGAACTGGCGCTTCAGGATGTTCAAAGTACCGAAACCGGTAGTATCCAAACCAAAACTTATACCGTGACAGGTATTACGGAGTGGACGGACACCTATTTGCCCGGACCTGTCTTTTACGCGCTGACCGTTCTTGATGAAGCGGACAAAAATCTGGCGGAAGTATATCTGACCGTCAAAGCCAGCACGGATTTTGAAACCAGTTTAATCGCTGCCTTAAGTGATGTCATTCCCGCTTTGTCTGAAGCCCAGTCAGATTCCGACCGTGATTCGCTGATTCAGGGGATGAAATATACTGCTTTTGAGAAAGACTCAGTCTGGGCAAACCTGTCAACGATACGGGTCGGAACGCACGATCCGCTGCTGCGGTTTCTTGGACAGTCATCCTACGGCGAAACAAACCAGGGGTTGATCCGTTTCTTTGCGCTTCTGGCAGGCATTATCATGGTGTCCGTTATCTTTGTGATCAGAAACAGCTTTGCCATGTCGGTCAGCGAACGAACGACTGAGTATGGCCTTCTGCGGGTTGTCGGCGGTTCGCCATCACAGATCCGCCGGCTGGTGTTGCAGGATGCGGTTCAAATGGCGCTGATTGGTATCCCGATGGGACTGCTGGCCGGTGTCGTCGCGATGAAAATCACCCTGGGCTACGTCTCAGGACTGGGATTGCCGGAAGTGATGCATCTAAAGTTGATTGTGTCGTCCTGGCCGTTGATTGTCGCAGCCGTCTTGTCGCTCCTGTCTATTATGCTGGCTGCACTGTCGCCGGCTCTGAAGGCCGGAAAGCTCTCGCCGATGGAAGCAGTTCGCCGAACGGGCGTTTACACAGTTAGGGGAAAATCATCCAGAAAACTGGTGAAGCATAAACAGACATACCGGAAATTGCTTGGCATTACAGGTTTTCTTGCCGGACGGAGCATTCACCGGGACCGCAGGCGATTCAGGATTACGACGCTGTCGATTATCGTCAGTGCGGTTCTATTCCTCGCTGCTGGCGGCATATCATTTCAGTTTTCCAAACAGCTTCTTCATTACAGCACGGAGAAAACGGACTTCAGATTAACTGTTGCCGCCGAACGTCCAGGCTTTGCCAGTGAGGACCTCGCTCTGATCGATCAACTGCTTGGTGATGAAGAGATGGCCAGCCAACGCGTACAGTACGGTCAGTTCGCACAGCCGCTGCTCCATGATCCGTCTGTTTTCAGCACACAGCTGATTGAATTCATGAAGAAAACGTCAACCATCAATGGCCAGCCTCTGACGGATGAGCAGGCGCTTGACATGATTGCCGATCAGACAATGCATGTACAGATTCTACTCGCTGACAGGCCATTTCTCGATTCGCTCGGCTTGCCTGATGTGGATGAGCTCTGGGCGCAGATGCAGAAGGGGAAGGTTATCCTATCTCAGACCAATGCGCTGAGCGCTTCAAATTTAAGTTTTCAGACCATTCCCTTTACCCGCCTGACAAAAGGCGACACCATCCATCTGGATCACATTCGGGAATATGATCAACAGACAGGCAGCCCCATTGATAGACCGGGTTTGCCGGTTGAATACGGAATTGCGGAAGAACTGACTCAGCCTCCGTGGTTTTTGGAAGGTTTCTTCTCCGGCGGCGGTTCGATTGTCCTAATCGCCGACAGGCAATATCTGATGCCATTTTTTGATGATCACCCGGAAATCAGCCAGGCAACAATCGTCGAAGAGAAGCTTGCTGTTGATGCCGCCGAAGGCTCAGAGCCGGCCGTTTATAAATTGCTGGAACCATTCACTCATGAACGTAATCCCGGTGTCAGCGGATCCATCCGGATATCTAACTATTATGAGGAAATGCAGAATGCCCGTGGCGTGGTACAAATGCTGAACATTTTTGTCTTTGGATTTGCGGCTGTCATCGTACTCATTTGCATCATGAATATCCTTAACACGATCACGACAAACGTTCTGCTGAGGCGGCGTGAACTGGCTATGCTCCAGGCAGTCGGAATGAGCCGCACACAGGTGCGGCGGATGCTTCTGATGGAATGTACACTCTATGGTGTAAATGGCGCAGTCTGGGGATCGGTCATAGGCACTGTTCTGCTGTTCTTGCTCGGAAGAAGTATTGAAGGGACATTGGGAAATATGACCCTGCAGGCAATGCCCTGGCTTTTAATTCTCTGTACACTGGCTGGTGCGCTGCTGATCGCCATATTGGCAGGCATTTGGCCGATACGACGCGTGATGAAAGATGAGATTGTGGAAGCGATCAGAGCTCAGGAATAAGAAATATAATAAAAATCTGAATTGAAACAGGTAAAAACATCGGATTCTGCTATCCGGCGTACAGGGAGAATTTTTAAAGGAATATTCTATTATCAGGCCTAAAACGTGTATACTGTACCTATAACACGTTGGAGGGTCGACGATATGTATTGTAAAAATTGTGGTACCCAGCTTCAAGATAACGATGTGTTCTGCACAAACTGCGGCAGCAAAGCTGAAGAAACAGCCGCAGCAACCGGTTTGAAACAACCGGATCAACCCTTGCAAGTGGTTCCACAAAAGCCGTATGATCAAGGACCAGCGCGCCAAACGCCTATGTCGCCTGTTTATCCCTACAGCCCAACTCCTCCCGCATATACTGCCGCTGCGGGCAGGCAAAAGAAAACAGGACTGGTGGTTGCGCTGGCAGCCGGCGGCGTCCTGCTTCTCGCCCTGATCATTTTTCTGGCTGTTCGATTTCTCG
>JAAYBY010000330.1 GCA_012729935.1 Clostridiaceae bacterium
CTGTTTAATTCATTGATCAATGTGCTGCTGCTGACGCTGGTAAATACTTTTGTCAAACGCATGAAAGGCACCTCAATCTGGTAAGCGACCGGAAAAGGAGATAACGAAGATGTCTGCAAAAAAAACTGTTCGCGGATCGCGCTTTGACCAGGTTTTCGGGCTATGTAATGTGACGATGCTCATTTTGATAGTCATCGCGATGATGTACCCGTTGTACTACACCATCATCGCCTCTTTCAGTGACCCTTACCGGGTTCTGCGCGGTGAGGTGCTGGTCGCCATCAGGGGTTTTACACTGGATTCATACAATTATTTGTTTCAGGAAAAGCTCATCTGGTCCGGCTATCTCAACTCGATCTTCATCACCGCGACCGGTACAGTCTATGCGCTGGCTGTCACGATCCCCTGCGCCTATGCTCTTTCGCGCAAGCTGGTCAAAGGCCGGATGGTCATTATGACCTATTTCGTCATCACGATGTATTTCAGCGGCGGTATGATCCCCAGCTACGTGCTGATCAAGCAGCTGGGCCTGATTGACTCCACCTGGTCACTGATCCTGCCGGCGGCATTCAGCGCCTATAACATGATTATCACCCGTACATTTTATCAGAGCACCATCCCCGATGAATTTTACGAAGCGGCCAAGATTGACGGCGCCAGCGAGTTCCAGATCTTCTTCCGCATAGCGCTGCCCTTGTCCACTGCGATCATGGCGGTCATTGCCTTGTATGTGGCAGTCGGTCACTGGAATAGCTATTTTTCGGCCTTGATCTACATCAACACCCCCGGTAAATACCCGCTACAGCTGGTGCTGCGCGCCATACTCATCATGAATCAGCAGATCCAGTCGCTCGATGTGAGCAGTATTTCTGATTCGGAGGAACTGGCGGACCTGATGCGCCGTCAGATGATCTCGCAGACCATGAAATATTCTCTGGTCATCGTCGCCAGTCTGCCGATGCTGATGTTTTATCCTTTCATCCAGAAATATTTCGTGAAGGGGGTCATGATTGGAGGACTAAAAGGTTAATTTCAAGCTTACAGTCTAGAGGGTGTTTGCAAATTATCAAAGTAACCAAATGAGGATACAGGCTAAATGAATCATGCCGAGAAAATTGATCAGGTTTTTCTCAAAGCGGGTAGCAATCCGACGATTGTTCTTCAGCTTGAGAAAAAAGTTTTCTACCAAATGCCGATCTTTGTACAAATGTTTGTCGTACGATCGGGGATTCTTGGCATTCTTGCGGCTTGGTACTACCGGAATCCCGCCCTTGTCTTCGATGGCACCCACAAATTCTTTGCTGTCATAGCCCTTATCGGCGAGCACATAGCTGTTTTCCAGGTCGAACAACGTAATCAGATCTTTGGCTGGCGTATAATCACTGACTTGCCCGCCCGTCAGGTGAATCTTGATCGGATTGCCCAAAGCGTCCACTATGGCATGGATCTTCGTGGTATATCCACCTCGAGAACGACCAATTCCTTGTTTTTCGTGCCCCCTTTTCCACCCGAACCATGTTGGTGGACACGGACGTATGATCCATCGATCATATACTCTTCGTTATCCTGGTCTTTTGATAGCTCCAAAAATATCTTTTCCCAGATGCCGCGCTTCGTCCATCGGGAATATCGGCTGTATACACTGTTCCAGGATCCATATCGTTCCGGTAAATCGCGCCAGGGTGCTCCTGTTTTTAGAATCCAAATAATGGCATTGACCATCATCCGGTTGTCTTTAGCTGGACGGCCTTTTCCGCCCGATCGCTCTGGTGGCACCAAGTCTTTGATTCTGTCCCATTGTTCATCGGTCATTTCATGTCGTTTGATCATAGCTTCGAGTATGACAGTTCTTATTGCTCCTTTGGTTTCAGTTATTTTGTCAGTTCTTTACATTTTGCAAACACCCTCTAGTCTGGCGATCATCAAACGAATCTTTTTATTAACGGGTTAACATGAAACTTCTATATCATCATTTCGCTTGAGCGACTCATAGGGGTTGTTAAATAATAACCCTCAGCACAATACAACATGATGTAGCACGCGTGCCAGACAAATGCTAACATCATAACACGCGTGCTATCCATTTTCCGAATGACGTGCTGACAAAGCAGTGCTGAAGCACATAATTTCAAATTGATCAAAAAACAGCTCATGAAAGCTTCTTGTCTGAATAAAAGTACTTCACAAACGTAGCCAGGAGCCACAAAGGCA
>JAAYBY010000331.1 GCA_012729935.1 Clostridiaceae bacterium
CCGCGTGGTCTATAATATCGTATCCAATGCCATTCGCTTTACGCCGCAGGACGGGATCATAGCGCTGACGACCCGGAAATCCGGCAGACCCAAAGAGATCGAAGTGATGATCGATGACAACGGACCCGGCATACCGGAACAAGAACAGGCGTACATCTTCGACCGTTTTTACAAAGTTGATAAGTCGCGAACGGCCAAAGGCTCCGGACTTGGGTTGTATATTTGCCGGACGATTCTCGCTGCACATGGACAGAGAATCAGTGTATCAAAAAGTGATCTGGGTGGTGCCCGATTCATTTTCACATTGAGTACACCCTAGAACACAGCTGTACCGGCAGCCGGATTGCTCTGTTCTGTTCATAGACCATTCATTTTTATTGATTAAAATGAATGTACCTTTCCAGAATGGGAGGTCTTTTTTTGAGACAACGGACGAAAATATGGATCGGATGGATTTTGCTGACCGGGGTTCTGGTTGCGGTTTTAGCGATCTTTTTCGGAATTATGATTGTAAGAAATCTGATTGTTCAGCGAAAAATGCCAGCTCTGATGCAGTGGCTGAGCGGTCAGCAGACCGAACTGACGGAAACCGGCACAACGACGACACCATCTGTTACAACAACTCAGCCAACAAAAGAGCCTGTCCCGACCATTACGTCGAAACCGACCCGTCAGCCGACACCGACTGCCACAACAGTCGAGACAAGTGAACCCACACTGCCGCCTGTTCCAACCGGCCTGCCGGAGCCGACACCGACAAAAATCCCGAATGAGACGGATGTTGTGACTCCGTTCCGTCTCATTGAGTCAATCTATGAGGAAGCGTCTTCAGCTGTTGTCGGTATCCGCGTCGAAGTTCCTGCCAGCGGATCGCAAACGATGCGGACCAATGAAGGATCCGGACTCGTCATAGACGAAAAAGGAATTGTCGTGACGCAGGCCAGCTTGTTTGATGTTGCCATCAACCGTCAGGGAATGTTGCTGCCGGATGCTGAGATTGACATTTTAGTCCAGGAAACGGAACGTGTTTTTTCAGGTACGCTCCTGGGTCGCGATTTAACGACAAATCTGGCCGTCATCCGCGTTGAGGATACGATTGTTCCGTTCAATACGTTGAAACCTTCCGACCGGGAAACTTTGAAGACCGGACAAATGGTTTTATCCATTGGTTTTCCAGATCTGCTTGAAACATCGGGCGGTTTGTCAACCGGTTATATCATCGCTCTGGAACATCAGATGCTGCTTGAAGATGGTACATCGATCGTCATGCTTGAGGCAGATCTTCAGATGAATCAGCGTAGTTTTGGTGGGCCGATCCTTAATCTGGACGGTGATGTGATTGCCCTGTCCTATTGCGGCATCAACGGAGAACCATACAGCACAAATATGCACGCTTTATCAGCTGATGCTGTGATGCAGATTGCTGATCGAATAATCAACCAGACAAAGACGGATCAACCGACCTGGCTGGGTGTCGCGATACTGGAACCAGATCGATTTATTGAACTCCAGCGTTTGTACAGCTTTCCTGACGGGCTTTACATTGCCAATGTGGTTGCCGACAGCCCTGCCTACATCGCTGATTTGCGCAAGGGAGACGTGATTGTCAGCATCAACGATGAGCAATTGACACCATTGACGCCATTGGCACGCTATCTGAAGGATCAGCCGGTCGGAACCGCTCTGGATTTTAAAGTCTATCGTCAATCAGAAAACAGGACTTTGTCGGTGCGTGCCTATCTCCAAACCTATGGACCATGACGAAAGGACATCAAATGCCGATTAATCAACTGAGAGATACAGCCGCCGCCGTCGTGCAGCAGCTGAGAAAAACGTATCCGGATGCTGTCTGTTCGCTGGTGCACGATCAACCGTGGCAGCTTCTGGTCGCTGCGATACTGTCAGCGCAATGCACTGATGCCAGAGTCAATGTGATAACACCTGATCTTTTTGCCCGATTCCCGACGCTCCGGGAAATGGCAGCAGCTGAAATAAATGAAATCGAGACGATCATCCGCAGCTGTGGCTTATATCGCTCGAAGGCAAAATCCATTCAGGGCTCGGCGCGGTTGATTGTCGACCGGTTTGCCGGAAAGGTACCCGATCAACTGCATGATTTGCTTTCACTGCCGGGTGTCGGCAGAAAAATAGCAAATCTCATTCTGGGTGATGCCTTTGGCAAACCAGCGATCGTTGTCGACACACACTGTGCAAGACTGTCAAAGCGAATCGGACTGACCGACCACGACAACCCTGTACACATTGAGAAAGACCTGATCAACGTTCTGCCACAGGAAACCTGGATTGACTATGGACATCTGATGGTTGAGCACGGGCGGGCCGTTTGTGATGCACGTCGGCCAGCCTGTGATCGATGCCCGATCGCAGCACTGTGCCGCTATGCCGGCAATAGACATCGTGATGAAGACAAACAATGAAAAGGCCGGCAGGCAAAAAGGAAATGAACGGCAACAGGCAAACTGGCTGACATCTGTCCGACAGCTGCCTGGTGTCGGAGAGCGCCGGGCTCAACAGCTAAAACGACTCAATATTGAAACCTGGTTTGACTTGCTCTGCTGGTTTCCGCGTGACTATGAAGATTGGTCGACAACTGTATCGCTCGCAGAATTGGAAGATGGTCGCGAAGCCGCTTTTCTGGCTGTTGTCAAGAACAAACCTTCAGTTACGCGGCGTGGACGGCTGTCCATGGTGCGTGTCTCCCTGTATCAGGATAAGCGAAGCATTCAGGCTGTTTGGTTTAATCAGCCATGGATACAAAATCAACTTGAATCCGGCCGCTTGTACCGGTTTTACGGGTTGATTAAAAGAAGTGAGCGGATTTTCCAGGTTCAAAATCCATCATTTGAATTAGCAGATGAAGGATTTGATTCAGAGGCGGTACAGGCGTTTAAACCGATCTACCCGTTAACTGACGGTTTGTCACAGAAAATGCTGAGGCAGTATATTCTGAGCGTCTGGACAGCCATCAAAGATCAGATGCCCGAATTCCTGCCAGCCTGGATCCGCCGTTCTTTTCATCTCTCAACAGCTGCCTACGCTTATGAACGGATTCACTTTCCCCGGACGAGCCAGGACATTGAAATCAGCCGCAGGCGGATCGGATTTGAAGAGTTATTTCTGCTGCGCTGCGGTCTTTATCTGACTCGCCGGCAGACCAGATTGCAGGCGTCCGCCTGGAACCTATCAGTAAATACGAACGGAAAAAGAATGATCACTCAGATGATCGATCAACTACCGTTTAAATTGACACAGGCTCAGCAAAAAGCCTGGCGGGAGGTACAATCAGACCTCGTAACAGACTGTCCGATGAACCGCCTGCTTCAAGGTGATGTGGGTTCCGGGAAAACCGTGATCGCAGCACTGGCTATGCTGCAATGTGCGCTTGCGGGAAAACAGGCAGTCTTGATGGCACCAACAGCCATTCTTGCCGCACAGCATCATCAGACGTTGAGCAGACTGCTGACGGACAGTGTACATGAGCCTGTTCTGCTGACCGGTTCGACCTCGATTTCTGAACGACGCAGAATCCTCAGCGGGTTACAGTCTGGTGAAATCAGTTTGGTGGTAGGAACACACGCACTGATTGAAAAGAAGGTTCAGTTTCATGAACTAGGACTGGCGATTACTGATGAACAGCACCGTTTCGGAGTCAGGCAGCGAAAGCTGTTGGCTGAGGCAAGAAATCAGGACAAGGTGGAAAAAGGTCCGCATGTTCTGGTCATGTCGGCGACGCCGATCCCCAGATCGCTGGCGCTTATACTTTATGGTGATCTTGATTTGTCGCTGATCGATGAGCTGCCGCCGGGCCGTCAGCCGGTTGAAACCTATACCGCAGCTGATGCCGATCGCGATCGTGTGATGCGGTTAATGGAACGCGTTGTTAACGCTGGTCATCAGGTTTATGTTGTCTGCCCGATGATCGAAGAGCAGGCGGATAGTGATCTTTTGTCAGCCGTTGCTGTTTATAATCAGTTATCACAGCAAAAAAACAGCACCTGGAACGTCGGTCTAATTCATGGCCGACTCAGCCAGGAACAGAAAGATGAACAGATGCAGCGGTTTATGTCCGGTATGACTCAGATTCTGGTCAGTACGACGGTTGTGGAAGTCGGGGTGGATAATCCCAACGCGACGATGATGATCATTGAGAACGCAGAGCGATTCGGATTGGCTCAACTGCATCAGCTTCGAGGACGTGTCGGCCGCTCGTCCAATCAATCCTGGTGCATTCTCATGAGCGATGTTCAGGACGAACTGGCGCGAAAACGGCTCAAGGTGATCTGTCACGCATCAGATGGTTTTGCGATCGCAGAACAGGATCTGCAGCTGCGGGGGCCAGGTGATTTTTTTGGCACACGACAACATGGCCTGCCAGATTTACGCATGATCAATCTATACCGGGATCGTGATGTGATAACAGATGTGGAGCACGCGCTGACACAGCTGATTGACAAGGATCCTGACTTGAATTCGCCTGAACATCAGCTGCTCAGACAGGTGATTGCCGATCGGTACCCGGCAGTCTTTTCGCAAATCGGCTTATGAGCTGGATTATTTAACAGAAGCGGGGGAGAAATCATGCCAAGAATCATTGCCGGACGTGCACGCGGAACGCATTTAGCCGCACCAGCCGGCCGCTCGACACGTCCGACAGCTGATCGCGTCAAGGAAGCGCTCTTTTCGATTTTGATGTCAGTCTGGCCACCGGATAGTTTTCTTGATCTTTATGCGGGAACCGGCCAGATCGGCCTTGAAGCGGCATCAAGGGGTGCCGGTCAGGTCGTCTGTGTTGAACAGAGCAGGGCGGGCATAAAAATCATTGAGGAAAATATTGCGCGAACCCATCTTGAGTCATCGGTTTCAATCATCGGTCGGGAGGCAGGAATGGCTGTTCGCCGATTCATGAAGGAGAACAGGCGGTTTGACATTATTTATGCTGATCCTCCGTATGATCAAGCAAAACACGTTGCCCGGACGCTGTCTCCTCTCTTGAATGAACTGATCCGACCCGGTGGTCTGGTCATCTTTGAGCATGATGCAGCAGTTGATATTCGGCCATTTGTAACCAATTTGCAATTTACCCGGTCTTGTCAGTACGGTACGGCAATGCTATCATTTTACACAGGGAGCGGCTATGATGATTAATAAGGGTTGCTCGCGTTGTTTATGGCAACCTCGAAACGGATACTCGAATGCGATTTGAAAGGTGGTAATCTGGTGCGAACAATGATTTATCCAGGTACCTTTGATCCGATGACCAATGGTCACCTTGATATCGCGCGCCGTGCGTTGCACTTATGTGACCGTTTGATTATCGCTGTACTCAACAATAGCAGCAAGAAGACTATTTTCAGTGTTTCAGAACGTTTAAACATGGCGAAGACAGCACTTGAAGGATTGCCTGGCTGCCATGTCATGCATTACGACGGGCTGCTCGTAGATCTCTTTCAGAAAGAGCAGGCGTGTGCGGTCATTCGCGGTTTGCGCAGCGAATCAGATTTTCGCTTTGAAGCAGAAATGGCAGCGGCCAACAAACTGCTTCTGCCGGGTTATGAGACTTGTCTGCTGCCATGCCGATCAGATCTGGCCTTCACCAGTTCATCGATTGTCCGTGAAGTAGCATCTTACGGGGGCGACATTTCAGGTATGGTTCCCGCAGAAATCATCGATGTGATCCGGGAGAAATTCAACCGGACAGACTACCGCGATAAACAAAACCGGAGGCAGCAGAATAAGGATGTATGAGCATAACCCCAACCGTGGACAGGAGCAAAGTACGGAGAATCTGATTGATCGCCTTGAGCAGGCGATCACAACAGCCCGGTCTGTTCCGTTTTCAAACAACTGCATGGTTGACAGAGAAGAAATGATGGTTCTGATCAGCATGATCCGGGATAATCTGCCGGCAGAACTCAAACAGGCAAAATGGCTGCTGGAGCAGAATCGACAGTTAATTGCCGAGGCGCGAAAAGAAGCTGAGCACATGATCCGGGATGCTGAAACGCGTATGGCCTCAATGATTGACGAAAATGAGATAACACAGCAGGCCAGACTTCAGGCCAGTCAGACCATCGAAGCTGCGAACAACTCTGCCCGTCAGATACGGAACGGTGCGATAGACTATGCCAGAAAGCATCTCAATGATGTTGAAGACCGTTTGACCAGCATGCTGGTTTTGATTCAGAAAGACATGCAGAACTTGAAATAGATTACAAACTCATCTGTTCAAACCCATTCAAGAGGGTGCCGCTAAAGACGGCACCCTCTTTTGTAGACAACCTGGATTGAGAAATCAGATTCGTTCGATCCATTGATAGGCGTCTGTCTGCCGGCCGTACTGAATACCTGTGATGATATCATAGAACGTTTGGCTGATCGGCCCGATCTGCCCGTTGTTGAAGATAACTGTCTCATGTTCATATCTCAGTTCGCCAACCGGTGATATGACAGCGGCGGTTCCGGAGCCGAAAACTTCAGACACGCGGCCGTTTTGAGCCAGTTCCCAAAGCTCATCGATCGCAATGCTGCGTTCTTCTGTTTCATAACCGAGGCTCTCGGCCAGTTCAAGAACCGTCCTGCGCGTAATACCAGGGAGAATGCTTCCGTTGAGCTGCGGCGTCACAATTTTCCCGTCGATCACAAAAAAAACATTCATCGAACCGACTTCCTCAATGTATTTGCGGTGAACGCCGTCCAGCCAGAGCACCTGGACATAACCGGCTGCGTAAGCATTGGCCTGGGCAATCAAACTCGCCGCGTAATTTCCCGGCGTTTTCGCAAATCCGGTTCCACCCTTGACCGCGCGGACAAATTCATTTTCAACGTAGATATTTACCGGATTCAATCCCTGCGGATAATACGCACCAGATGGCGACAAGATAATCAGGAACTGATACGACTTTGACGGGCGGACGCCCAGATAAGGATCGGTCGCAATGATAAACGGCCGTATATACAACGATGCTCCTGATTGCGAAGGGACCCAGTCCTGCTCCAGTCGAAGCAGTTCTTTGAGCGCATGAACGCAGAAGTCAGGATCAACCGGCGGTATGACCATCCGTGCATTGGACTGATTGACGCGCTCAAAATTCAGACGGGGCCTGAACAAAGAGATCTGGTTGTCCGGCTGCCGGTATGCTTTCAGCCCTTCGAATATGGCCTGCCCGTAATGGAAAACCATCGCTGAAGGATCCAGACAGATGGGTGCGTACGGCACAATACGCGGATCATGCCAGCCTTCTCCGTCGGTATAATCCATCAGAAACATATGGTCAGTAAAAATCTGCCCGAACCCAAGCGCTGCGTCAGCTGCTGGTTTTGCAGATGGATTGGGATTACGGGTGATCGGGATTGTCGGATACATGATACTCCCCCTTGTTGAGTCATTTTGCCTGCCAGACAAATGCTTTAAATCAAAGCGTATTATACCCTCTTTTCGCCCGATCGGCAATGTCCGACCTGTTGGAACTGGCCGTTCACTGTGCTATCATCAAATCAGTATTTTGAGCAGAAGCAGAGAGGAATAACATGACATCATTTCGTATTCAGTCGGATATGAAACCAAAAGGTGATCAGCCGCAGGCGATCGATCAGCTCGTCCGGGGATATAACGACGGATTGGCCGCCCAGACATTGCTGGGCGTTACAGGCTCCGGTAAAACATTTACGATGGCGCATATCATCGAGAAACTGCAAAGGCCAACGCTCGTCATCGCACACAACAAGACACTGGCAGCACAGCTGGCCGCTGAATTCAAAGCGTTTTTCCCTGAAAATGCTGTTGAGTATTTTGTCTCCTATTATGACTATTATCAGCCGGAGGCGTACATCGCTGCAACAGATACATATATCGAAAAAGATTCCGCGATCAATGATGAAATAGACCGTCTTAGACATTCAGCCACGGCTTCTTTGCTGGAACGGCGCGATGTCATTGTTGTCGCATCGGTATCGTGCATTTACGGACTCGGTAATCCCGAAGACTACCGTGAGCTGATGATCCACCTGAGACCAGGCATGCGTATGGACCGTGAATCCCTGATTGAGGCGCTGGTCAGTATCCAGTACGCACGAAATGATTTCGAGATCAAACGGGGTACATTTCGCGTTCGTGGTGATACGGTCGATATCTGTCCTTCTTCGGCAGAAGAGCGGGTCACACGGGTCTCGTTCTGGGGAGATGAAATAGAGCGGGTCGCGGAAATTGATCGCATAACCGGCCAGGTTCAGATTTTACGCTCCTATGCCTCGATCTTTCCGGCCAGTCATTATGCGACAACAGATCTAAAAATGAGACAGGCTTTGATCAGTATTGAACAAGAACTGGAAGAGCAACTGGATTTACTGCGCAGCCGTGGGCAGCTGCTGGAAGCGTATCGTCTGGAGCAGCGGACACGCTACGATCTTGAAATGATGCGTGAAACGAATTTTTGCAAAGGAATAGAGAACTACTCGCGACATCTGGCCGACCGTCCGGCCGGTTCACCACCTTATACGCTGATTGATTTTTTCCCGGATGATTATCTGCTGATGATCGACGAATCTCATGTGACGGTACCGCAGATCGGTGCGATGTACCATGGTGACCGATCCCGCAAGGAATCCCTGGTCAATTATGGATTCCGGCTTCCCTCTGCCTTTGACAACCGGCCGCTGTCTTTTGAGGAGTTTGAAAAGCGGATGGGGCAAACTTTATTTGTCAGCGCAACACCGTCTGTTTATGAGTCAAAGCATGCCTCCCAGGTCGTCGAACAGGTGATCCGGCCAACCGGTCTTCTGGATCCGGAGATCTCGATCAGACCTGTAGAAAATCAAATTGAGGATTTGCTGATCGAAATCGAAAAGACAAACCAGCGCGGTGAGCGGTCGCTGGTGCTGACTCTGACCAAAAAGATGGCAGAGGACCTGAGCGGCTTTCTCGCAGATGAGGGATTGCGTGTCCAATATCTGCATTCTGATATTGCAACCGTTGAGCGAATGAAAATCCTGCGATCACTTCGTCAGGGCGAATTCGATGTGCTCATCGGCATCAACCTGCTTCGTGAGGGGCTGGATCTGCCGGAAGTATCGCTGATCGCGATTCTTGATGCTGATAAAGAAGGTTTTTTGCGATCCACGACATCGCTGATTCAGATCATCGGTCGTGCTGCGCGCAACATCAACGGGCATGTCATCATGTATGCTGATAGGGTGACCGATTCGATGCACCGGGCGGTTCAGGAAACAAACCGCAGACGCGCTATTCAAGAAGCCTACAATAAGGCGAACAACATTACGCCGGTCAGTATCAGAAAAGCTGTGAGGGATGTCATCGATACGGTCATTGAAGCAGTCGAAGAGGCTGGACTTGAAGAATTCACAGCAGAAGATCTGCTCGATAATAAATTCGACAAGCTAGATGAAAAAGCATTGAATCAACTGGCCGGCCGCATCGAGAAGGACATGAAGGAAGCGGCAAAAAGCCTTGCATTTGAAGAAGCAGCCCGATTACGTGACCTGTTGATTGTGATTCGAGGACGGCAGAAAGACAGGCGCCAGAACAAAGTCGACAGCTGATTGAAACAGCTGTCGGCGCAGCCATTCAAACCAGTCCCTGTGATATAATAGAGAAAACCGATCACACAGGAGGCATACCATGGATCATGTTCAAAGTCAGTATCAGCTTTGGTCCAGCAATCCCTTTTTTGATTGGCAGACCCGCGAGGAACTTCTGGCGATTGCCGATCAGCCACAGGAGATAGAAGACAGGTTTTACCGTGATCTGGCATTTGGTACGGCCGGTCTGCGTGGTGTGATTGGGGCAGGAACCAATCGAATGAATCGATATACAGTTGTGCGGGCAGCCGACGGTTTTGCTCGATACATTGCGTCTCTCGGAACTGAAGCGAAGCAGCGAGGCGTAGTGATTTCGTATGACTCAAGGCGTTTTTCTGATCTGTTTGCCCGCTTGACAGCGGCTGTCATGATCCGGTATGGGATTCGCACACGCTTGTCAGATATCTTGCGGCCTGTACCGGTTTTATCGTATGCAATTCGTCATTATCAAGCAGTTGGCGGCATCATGATTACGGCCAGCCACAATCCGGCTCAGTATAACGGGTTTAAAGCTTATGGCGGAGACGGCGGTCAGCTGCCGCCAGAGGCTGCTGACCAGGTCAGCGCTTTTATTTCGACTGTACAGGACTGGACGCAGCTGAATATGCCCGATGAAACATCCGTTGGTCAATCGGATCTGTTTGCCTGGATCGGCGACGAACTTGACCAGGCTTATGATGACCAGCTGAAAAAGCTGATCATCAATCACGAAGCCATTCAGAGACAAGCAGATATGAAAATTGTCTTTACGCCGCTGCATGGTGCAGGTTCGAAGCCTGTCCGCCGCATTTTACGGGCAATCGGGTTCCGACAGGTTCAGATTGTCCCGGAACAGCAGGATCCTGATCCTGATTTTTCAACTGTTGCCTCTCCGAATCCAGAAGACCGGGCAGCACTGGCGATGGCTATCCAACTGGCTGAGAAAAACCAGGCTGATATTGTCATTGCCACAGATCCGGATGGTGACCGCACCGGGCTCGCAGTTCGTGATGCCGACGGCCGGATTGTGGTGTTAAGCGGTAATCAGATCGGTATTCTACTGACGGACTACATCCTGTCAGCACATCAAAAAGCGGGAACGATGCCGGAAAATCCGTTTGTTGTGACGACGATCGTCTCGACAAAACTGATGCGTCGTATCGCCGCTCACTACCATGTCAGTCTTTTCGAGTGCCTGACCGGATTTAAATTCATAGCAGAGCTGATTCAGGAGAAAGATGAACTGGGCGACATGCACTATCTTTTCGGATTTGAAGAGAGTTTTGGCTATCTTGCCGGAACGGAAGTGAGGGACAAAGATGCTGTTGTAACCAGCATGCTGATCGCTGAGATGGCTGCTGCTGCCCGTGATCAGAATCAAACACTTTATGAAAAGCTGGATCAGCTTTACCAGCGCTTTGGTTATGCGGCTGAGCAAACCCTTTCGATTGTGATGGAGGGCAAGGAAGGACTTGAAGCAATTGAGCAGACAATGGATACCCTGCGTCGTGATATGAAGCGATTCGCTCAGATGAACGTCAGCGCTGTCAATGATTATGATCAGTCGATCCGGACTGAACTAATGACCGGAGAAAAGCAGCGGCTTGATTTTCCGCGCTCAAATGTTCTGCTCTATGAACTGGATGATCTGGATTGGTTCTGCGTCCGTCCATCTGGGACAGAGCCCAAGATCAAGATTTATTTTGGTTGTTATGACAGCGACCCATCTGTTTGCGAATCCCGTATGACTGCAATCAGAGATTTGGTTGAAAAACAAATCCGAGATTTACTGACCGGGGATGTCCCATGACCATCAACCAGTTTACACACCTTCACCTCCATACGGAATATAGCCTGCTGGACGGCGCAATACGACTGCGTGAGCTGCCGTCACGTCTTAAGGAACTTGGCATGCAGGCCTGTGCGATCACAGACCATGGTGTTTTATACGGGATTATTGATTTTTACAACGCCATGATCGGTGCCGGACTGAAGCCGATCATCGGGTGTGAAGTCTATGTCGCACCCCGCAGTCATCTTGATAAAGAAGCAGGCCGTGATTCAGAACCGGCTCATCTCGTTTTGCTCGCTGAAAATCAGCAAGGTTATCGCAATTTGATGAAGCTGGTCTCGACCGGCTTTACAGATGGTTTTTACTATAAACCGCGGGTGGATGAATCGTTGCTTCGTGAACACAGTGGTGGATTGATTGCCCTGTCAGCCTGCCTGAGCGGAGAAATTTCCCGGGCAATACTGAATCGTGATCCTGAACAGGCCAGGTCAAGAGCGCTGGTTCTGGAGCAAATTTTCGGAAGAGGCCAGTTCTATCTTGAATTGCAGGACAACGGGCTTCCGGAGCAGACACGCGTGAACAGTGCCCTGATTCAAATAAGCAGGGACACGGGGATCCCGCTGGTCGCAACCAACGACTGCCATTATTTGAAAGCAGCCGACGCACACGCACACGAAGTGCTGTTGTGTATGCAAACCGGTAAACGCATGCAGGATGAAGATCGAATGCGCATGGATAGTGACGCTTTTTACTTGAAAAGCCCTCAGGAAATGGCGCACGCTTTTTCTGCAGTGCCTGAAGCGATTGAAAATACCATTCAGATTGCCAATCGGTGTAATGTGACATTAACATTCAACCAGATACATCTGCCCGAATTCAAAGCGCCGGATGGCCAGGCAAACGATGCCTATCTCAGGTCGCTCTGTCTGTCCGGACTCGACTATCGACTGGAACAGGAGCGCCCGCTGCCACGTTCTGACTATCTGGCCAGACTTGATTATGAACTAGGTGTTATCCACGATATGGAATACACCGATTATTATCTGATCGTCTGGGACTTCATCCGTTTTGCGCGCAGTCAGAACATCATGGTCGGACCAGGCCGCGGATCCGGTGCCGGCTCCCTGGCTGCCTGGACACTTGGCATCACCAACATTGATCCTTTGCAATATGGTCTGATCTTCGAACGCTTTTTGAACGCAGATCGCGTCAGTATGCCTGATTTTGATATTGATTTTTGTTATGAGCGACGGCAGGAAGTGATCGATTATGTGATGGAGAAATACGGGAAAGACCGTGTCGCACAGGTCATCACGTTCGGGACACTGGCAGCCAGAGCCTGTATTCGTGACGTCGCGCGTGCACTGGATGTACCTTACGCGGAAACAGACCGGCTGGCAAAAATGATTCCTTCGCAGATCGGGATCACAATCGAAAAATCGCTTAGCATCAATGCAGACCTGCGCAAAGAATATGAAGCAGGCGGGATGGCACGGGAAGTGCTCGATCTGGCCATGCGCTTCGAGGGGATGCCGAGACACGCGTCTACGCATGCAGCAGGCGTTGTCATCTCCAATGGACCTCTGACCGATCTCGCGCCGCTGTCGCGCAATGAGGATGCCATCGTTGTCCAGTTTGCCAAGAACAACGTTGAGTTGATCGGTCTCCTTAAATTTGATTTCCTGGGACTGAGAACGTTGACGGTGCTTCGCGACACAGCAACGATGGTTCAGGAAAATCACGGTATTCGGATCGACTATGATCGTATTCCCATGGATGATGCGGCCGTGTTTGAAATGATCTCCGAAGGACACACGGAAGCAGTTTTTCAACTGGAAAGTCCCGGCATGACCAGTTTTATGAAAGAACTCCAGCCGGAATCCATCGAGGATGTCATTGCCGGCATATCACTGTACCGCCCGGGTCCGATGGAGCAGATTCCCAGATATGTGGCAGCAAAGCATGATCCCGGCCAAATCAGATATGACCATCAGCTGCTGGAGCCGATTCTGAATGTAACATACGGGTGTATCGTCTATCAGGAGCAAGTCATGCAGATTGTTCGCGATCTGGCAGGCTTTTCGATGGGACAGTCAGATAATGTCCGTCGAGCCATGTCTAAGAAAAAACCGGAAGAACTGGCCAAATATAAAAATTTATTTTTGTACGGCGGCGTGGATGAAAAAGGCAACCCGGTGCCGGGTGCCATTGCCCGCGGGGTCGATTTAAAGACCGCTGAACGCATTTTCAATGACGTGATGGCGTTTGCCGGCTACGCATTTAACAAAAGTCATGCAGCGGCATACGCCCTGGTGGCCTATCAGACAGCCTGGTTGAAAAAGCATTATCCTGTTGAATTCATGGCTGCGATGCTGAACAGCTATCTTGGCAGTCTAAGCCAGGCAGCCTCATACGTTCGTGTCTGCCGCAGCCTGGCTATCCCTGTTCTGCCTCCGGACATCAACCTGAGTCAGGCTCGCTTCAGCACTGAAAACGGCGGAATCCGTTTTGCTCTGGCCGCAATAAAAAATGTCGGAGAGTCTGCGATCCGGCTGATGATCGAAGAGCGGCAGCGAAACGGTCTATTCCAGTCGTTTGGCGATTTTATGCGGCGCATGGATGAGGGGACATTGAATCGCAAAATGATCGAAAGCCTGATTCGTGCCTCAGCATTGGACTCGTTTGCTGTCAGCCGTTCAAAAATGATTGCTGTGATTGAATCATTTGCCAGTCAGCTGGCGGCCAGCCGTCGTTCACACATGGAAGGCCAGTTGTCTTTTTTTGAACTTTCCAGTGAACCGCAGCCGGAAGCGGCCGAGCCGGATTATCCGAATCTACCGGAATTCAGCCGCTCGGAATGCTTAAGTATGGAGAAGGAAATGCTCGGACTGTATATCAGCGGGCACCCTTTGGATGAATATGAGCAGGCAATTGAACGGCTGACATCTGTGAACAGCAAAGCGCTGGCTCTCTCGGGAGAAGAAGGGTCGGATACACTGCAGCCGTCCATCTATGATGGTCAGACAGCTGTTATGGCTGGAATCGTAACCAGCCGCAAAAATAAACTGACGCGCAGCAACGAATGGATGAGTTTTCTGACACTGGAAGATCTGCTGGGTGTGTATGAAGTAATCGTTTTTCCGAAACTGTACGCGGATCGCCAGACGATGCTGGAAGAAGGTTCCGTGCTCCTGATTGGTGGCAGAATCAGTATGCGGGAAGACGATGCGCCCAAGCTGATTGCTGAAGTGATCGACTGGCTGGCACCTGATCTGATGACCCTACCGGTCGAATTCCGTGCATTGCGTAATCACACCGTCAACCAGAAAAAAATGCGCCCCGGGCTGCGTGGAAAACCACTTGAAGAACCTGTTGAAAGACAACCTGATACACAACGCCAGCAGGGAGACATCCGCTTGTGCATCCGCTTTTTGGGGACAGAAAGTGAACCGGGTTTTGCCCGGATGAAGGCAATGCTGGCATTTTTCCCGGGTTCGACACCGGTGCGAGTCTACTTGGAACCTGAAAAAAAAGTGATTGATTTGCCGGATGAGTACCGGATTCAATTGGACGACAAGGTCTTAAAGCGACTTGCAAGCCGCTATGGTCAGAAGAACCTTGCGATCATCCAGGATGTTAAGTCGGCTGAGAACAGGAATCATGAGTGATCCGTGCTTGAAGCTTGCTGCGGCATAAGGCTATAATAGATTGGATTAATCTAAGAAAAGGGGAGACCGGCCGGATAAGTTGCCGGTTATGAAAACAAATGAAACAGCAACATCAGACGATCCGGAATATCGGCGTTCTGACAAGTGGCGGAGATGCGCCCGGGATGAACGCGGCTATACGCGCTGTTGTCAGAGGGGGCATCCATGACGGATTTCATGTGTATGGCATCCGCAGAGGATTTCATGGACTGTGGCGCGGTGACATAGATGATTTAAACGGGCAGTCTGTTTCAGAGCGCTTGCAACGCGGCGGGACTTTTTTAATGACCGCCAGAAGTGCGACTTTCAACTCACCTGAAGGTGTACAAAAAGCAATTGAGATGGCCAAGGTATTCAATATTGACGCGATCGTGACGATCGGTGGAGACGGGACGTTTCGCGGTGCCCGTGATTTAGCGCGGCAGGGGATGCCTGTGATCGGCATTCCGGCCACCATCGACAATGATATCGCTTGTTCTGACTACACGATCGGCTATGATACGGCTTTAAACACAGCTATGGAGGCCATCGATAAGCTGCGGGATACAGCGATGTCTCATGAACGATGCAGCGTCATTGAAGTCATGGGTCGGAAAGCCGGCTATCTTGCGCTGAATGTCGGCATTGCCTGTGGTGCGGAAGTGATCGTGATTCCTGAAGTTGAATTGAACTTTGAACGGGATGTGATCAAGGTGATTCTTCAGGGACGAAACAGCGGGAAACATCATTACATCGTCATCGTTGCTGAAGGTGCCGGATCTGCCAGCGAAATGGCACAAAAAATCGAATCAGTCGCGGGTATCGAAGCGCGCGCAACCATACTGGGACATTTGCAGCGCGGTGGAAGTCCGACCAATCGTGACCGGACAATGGCCAGCATGATGGCTCTCCAGGCGATCGAATGTCTTCGTGAAGGGAGGCTGAACCGGATCATCGCCTATAAAAATGGTTCGATTCTGGATCTCGACATCGAGGAAGCGTTGAAAGCTGAAAAAACGATTGACGCTGCTGAAATTGCGCGGGCGGGAATTCTGTCTGCACGACGGAATTTCTGACGACCGCGAACTGACGTTGACGGAAGGGATAGGTTTTGTCAGCATGAAAAAACAGGATATCCTGACTGTACCCAATATACTGACCCTGATTCGTTTGCTGGCGATACCGGTTTTGGCTCGCCTTATTTATGTCGGTAAGCCGTATGACCGCATTGCCTTTTTCTTGTTTCTGGGTATTTGGCTGACAGATTTGCTGGATGGTTGGATTGCACGGCAATTTAACCAGATTACGGAGTTTGGCAAACTGTTTGATCCGCTTGTTGATAAGTTGTTTCAACTGACGACAGCGATTATGATGACTGTCGTCGGAAAACTTCCGCTCTGGGTGTCGCTTGTCATCGCGCTGAAAGAACTCATCATGATCCTTGGCAGCCTGTTTTTGCTCCGTCATTTTGAGATTGTTGTTTATGCTCGCTGGTTCGGCAAACTGGCAACCGTGCTGTTTGTTCTGGCGTTCGCCTCCCTGTTTTTTCTGCCGCGGGAATTGTCATACCTTGCCCATTATATCTTTATACCGCCTGTTGCCTGCTCACTGTACGCCTATTTTCGTTATGGACAGTCCTTTATGCGGATGAGACGAGCCAGATTACGAAACAAGGCCAGCGATGAAGCAGCACATGATCATGAGATTTGACTATGGATCAGCGATCGTTAAAAATTCTTGAATATGATAAAATCATCCACTCCCTGAGTCGATTGACACAATCTGAACCGGGTCGCAGACTTTGCCTTAAGCTGAAACCCGTATCAGATTATGAGCGTGTTCTCGTGCTTCAGAACGAAACGGATGACGCTGTGCGCCAGCTGATGAAAAAAGGTCCGCTGCCGATCAACGGTGTCACGGACATTCGACCGGCTGTTGAACGATCCGCGGCGGGATCGCGGCTAAGCCTGAAGGAACTGCTGCAGATCGGATCTGTATGCCGAACGGTTCAGAGACTGAAATCGCAGTTGACAGCTGACTCGCCGCCGGCCGGTGTTCTGGAGCAGCTGATCAGGCAGCTGGCGGAAGTTCCTGATTTGCAGAGACGGATCGAGCAGGCAATTGCCTCTGAGGATGAACTCTACGATCAGGCCAGTGCAGAACTGGCGCGCATCCGCAGACGAATCCGCGAAACACAGAATCAGGTAAAAGAGAGTCTGCAGCAAATTGTACGCAGTCATGGCAAAGCACTCCAGGAGCAGCTGGTCACACTTCGCGGTGATCGCTATGTTGTCCCTGTCAAGGCTGAACATCGGCAGGCCATCCCCGGTCTGGTTCATGATACATCAGCCAGCGGCGCAACCCTCTTCATTGAACCGATGCAGGTCATTGATCTCAACAATCGGATCCGCGAATTGTCCGGATTGGAGCAAGATGAAATTGACCGGATCATTCAGGAACTGTCTGAACGTGTAGCGGATGTATCTGACCTGCTGATCGGCGATCTTGTAATTCTCGCCGAATTGGATTTTATTCAGGCCAGAGGTCAGCTTGCTCTCTCGATGGATGCCATGCGACCGCAGATCAATACAGCCGGACGAATTCGCCTTCTGTCAGCCAGACATCCTCTAATCCCGCGCGATCGTGTGGTTCCGATCGATATTGAGCTCGGTAATACGTTTCGCACCCTGGTAATCACAGGACCCAATACAGGCGGTAAGACCGTAGCGTTAAAAACATGCGGACTGTTTTCGCTGATGGCACTTGCCGGATTGCAAATACCCGCGCGCAGCGGATCGGAGATCACCATCCTTCAGGATGTTCTGGCGGATATTGGCGATGAGCAAAGTATTGAACAGGACTTAAGCACCTTTTCATCACATATGAAAAATCTGGTTCGCATTCTTGAACAGGCAGATTCAGATACGCTGGTTTTGGCAGATGAGCTGGGATCCGGAACGGACCCGACGGAAGGTGCTGCCCTGGCCGTTGCCATTCTTGAATACCTGAGGCAAAAAGGCTGTCTGACTGTCGCGACAACACACTACAAAGAATTGAAAGCGTATGCCCTGCAGACGCCTGACGTTGAAAATGCATGCTGTGAATTTGATGCGGAGACGCTGCAGCCGACCTTCCGATTGTTGATTGGGGTGCCGGGCGTGAGCAATGCTTTTGCCATTTCAAGCAAGCTGGGACTGAATCCAGAGGTTATTGCGATGGCCAAACAGGCCATGTCTGATGATGGTATTCATTTTGAAGACCTGGTACGTGCGATGGAACGCAGCCGTTCTCAGGCTGAGGAAGACAGACGGCTGACGGAGGCTGCCAGAAAAGAAGCTGAACAGCTCGCTGAGGAGCTTCGCAAGGAGAAAAAGAAACTTGAAACTGAAAAGAACAAGTCTGTTAAACGCGTAAAAGAGCAGGTGCAGGAGCGATATGCCGATGCTTTGAATGAAATCGAGGAAATGCTCAAGAGCGTTCGTACGAAAATGCAGGCGGAAGACCTTGCGGAAAGCCAGCGAATGGCCAGCCAGATTCGCAGTCAAATCCGATCCGACCTCAACCGGGTTCAGGATGATCTGGGCTCTGATGCTGCGCTGGCTGAGGGTGATAAGCTTAAAAAACAGGAAATTTTGATCGGTGAAATTTATGCAGCCCCGGCTTACGGACTGTCAGGAAGACTTGTTGCCGGACCGGACAACCGGGGTTACTATCAGCTCCAGAATGAGTCTGTTAAAGTGACTGTACCGCAGGATGCTCTCAGGCGTTTATCGAACAATGGTGCCACAACGAAACAGAAACGCAGACAGAGTAACCGCAGAACCGGATCGTCTTTAACAGCCGAGCGTCATCTGGATGCACACTCTGAAATTCAGCTGCTTGGCCAGACCGTTCAGGAAGCGACCGAAACGCTGGACAAGTTTATCGACGATGCTGTTCTGGGTGGTATTCACTCAATACGCATAGTACACGGTAAAGGAACGGGTGCGCTGCGGCAGGCTGTACAGGTTCTTTTGCGAAATGATCCGCGTGTTGATTCCTTCCGTCTGGGTGTTTATGGCGAAGGTGACAGCGGTGTAACACTGGCTGTCCTTAAATAAGAATTCATGACAACGGAATCTGTCGCGTGCTATAATGACAGGGTTACCATAGTCATTTGAAGTGGACGACGAAAATTAAAAACAGGAGGCAAACTATGCACATTCAAGTCTTTGACAATGAACTTCAGGCAGGTCAGGCAGCCGCTACGTTGATTGCCGCGCAAATTCTAAATAATCCTGAATCTGTCCTCGGTTTTGCCACAGGCAGCACACCGCTGCCGGCCTATCAGGAACTGGTCCGCCTGACCCAGAACGGTATTCTTGACTGGAGCCGTATTACAACATTCAATCTTGATGAATACGTCGGTATTCCTGCAGACCATGAGCAGAGCTATCGGGCATTTATGATGAAGAATCTGTTTGACAAAGTGAATATCAAGCCGGAAGCCGTCCATGTTCCCAACGGGGTGGCGGAAGATCCCGAAGAGGAATGTCTGGCTTACGAGCGGGCGATCCGCCAGACCTGCGGCATCGATCTTCAGCTGCTGGGACTGGGCCGGAACGGACATATCGGGTTTAATGAACCGGATACGGCATTCACGACACTGACACACGTCGTTGATCTGACAGACGATACCATTGACGCCAATGCCAGATTTTTCGAAAAGTCATCCGACGTCCCCAGACAAGCCATGAGTATGGGAATCGGCACCATCATGCAGGCCAAAAAAATCGTCATGATTGTAACCGGTGCGTCCAAGGCGCGAGCTGTCCGCAGCATGGTTTGTAATCCTGTCGACCCGAACTGTCCAGGCTCTGTCATCCAGCTGCATGCAAATACCGTTGTTTTGCTCGACCGGCCGGCGGCAACTGCTCTTAATTATTGTTAATCACGGAAGACTAAAGACTCATGACATCCTGGAAACCGCGGCGGGTTAACCGTTCCAGCAACTGAAAACCATCAGCAATAAACAGACCGGTTTGTTCGCAATTGAACTCATCATATGCGGCAGCCGGTCTTTTGTCGCGTCCATCACTGCTGTAACAGGCAAAAGGAACCGGGTCGGCTGTATGTGTACGCAGGGCAACAGGCGTCGGATGATCGGGTAGAACCATCAGTCGATAGTCCTCACCCGTTGATCGCCGCTGTTCTTCCAGAAAATGCCAGACCGGGGTGATGATCTGTTCATCGATCAATTCAATTGATCTTATCTTTTCTTCAATCTGGGCATGGTGGCCGCATTCGTCAGGTGCTTCAACATGGAGATACACGTAATTGCGACCTGATCGGAGCTCGCGGATTGCCGCTTCAGCTTTACCGCGGAAGTTGGTGTCAATGGTACCGGTCGCACCGGGTACATCAACCACTTTCAGTCCGGCGCAGATGCCGATTCCCCGGACAAGATCAACGGCCGTGATGACTGCACCGTCCAGCTGATACCGATCGGTCAGATTGGGCAGATCAGGGCGTACGCCCTGCCCCCATATCCAGATCGCATTGGCCGGGTTCAGATTTCGCCTGATTCGAGCCTGATTGACCGGATGCTGCGGCAGGAAATCCCGTGCTTTGATCATCATGTCGAGAATCGGGCGGGCATCGCGGCCTGAAGGCAAATGAGGTTCGATCTGACGGGTCAGGATATCGTGGGGTGGTATCAAAGACATGTCTGTCGAACCCTTTTTCCAGACAAGACAGTGTCGATAGCTTTTTCCGGGATAAAAGTGCCAGACATCATCAGAAAGGTGGTCGTTGATGGTTTCGATCAATCTGGCTGCCTCATCACTGCCGATTTCACCGGCAGAATAGTCGGTCATTATCTGTGTTGAGAGATCAGATGAAAGAGAAGAAGGTGACTGTCCGGGTTCCGTTAGTGTAACCAGATTACAGCGGAATGTGACATCATCCGGATCCAGATCAATGGCCATGCTGATTGCTTCCAGCGGAGAACGGCCTGTATAATAGACGAGTGGGTCATAGCCCATGACAGACAGGTTCGCCGTGTCACTGCCCGGCTGCAGTCCCGGCGGGACAGTTCGCACCATTCCGGCAAGACCTTCCAGAGCCATTCGATCCATAGCCGGCTTTATCGCACAGGCCAACGGTGTCCGGTTCTGCAGCTGCAGTACCGGAAGGTCAGCCATACCATCACCCAGAAAAATGACGTGTTTCATGGAGAAACCCGGTTAGCTCAGTAGGGCCAGGAGCATACCGGCCACTACGGCTGAACCGATGACACCGGCGACATTGGGACCCATGGCGTGCATGAGCAGGAAGTTACTCGGGTTCTCTTTCTGACCGACTTTCTGGACGACACGGGCTGCCATGGGAACAGCCGAAACACCGGCCGCACCGATTAATGGATTGACTTTACCCTTGGTCAGGACGTACATCAGCTTGCCCAGCAGAACACCGCCTGCTGTTCCAAAGCCGAATGCAATTACGCCGAGTGCGAGAATCAGCAATGTGCGGCCATTCAGGAAATACTCGGCTGTCGCAGTCGCACCTACGGTTAC
>JAAYBY010000053.1 GCA_012729935.1 Clostridiaceae bacterium
GTCAGTGTTTCTCGATACGTCCGGGTCTGCGTCATGGCATCGTAAGCATCGGCAACGGCGATCACCATCGCCTCCTCCGGAATTGCCTCGCCTTTCAATCCGTTCGGGTAACCAGTGCCATCGATCCTCTCATGATGCGTCTCGATGATCTCGGCTATTTCCGAATACTCCTCGGTTCCATCAAGGATTTTCGCGCTTTTGATCGGGTGCTGCTTCATAATTTCCCACTCAATACGATTCAGCCTGCCAGGTTTGTTAAGGATGTTTTCGCTGATTCCGATCTTGCCAATATCATGCAGGCTGCCGGCCACTCTGGTCCGGTTAACACGTTCGACATCCCAGGAAAGCGCCTTTGCAAGCAATTCGCAATAGCGGCTGACCCGTTGAGAATGCCGCTCTTCGCGTTCACTTTTCTGGAATAGTGTGTTCATCATGGCTACGATCATATGGCTTCTCATACTTTTGTCGTTATACGTCTTGCGCCGATAGATATGGTTTTCAGCCTGTCTGACAAGCTCGTCGAGACTGTTTACCTGTTCACTCTGTATTCCGTAGCCAAATGTCACCGATAAATAGACTTCCGTTTTGTTTGGCATCGGTAATTCTGTGTACAGTTCCAATTCTTCTTCCAGTTGATTTGTCAATTGGTTAACAGCGGATTCTGACGACTGGGGCAGTAATATCGCGAATTCGTCACCACCTGTACGCGCCAATATATACTGGTCTTGAATGACCGTCCTTATGTTATTGACCGCAGCTTTTATCAGCTCATCACCGGCTGCATGGCCAAAGTTGTCATTGATCAGTTTAAGGCCATTTATGTCACCGACAATCACAGCGAGCGGCCGGTTTCCCTCATGATTCATTGCTGCGAATGACTCGTCAAAAAACCGGCGGTTATAGATACCAGTCAGGTAATCGTGGTAGGCCAGATGCTTGATTTCGCTCATTGCCTCTTCTTTTTCTGTCACATCAACCCCGACTGAATAATAAGAGACCGCCTTATCCTGATTGTTGAAAGCAGCAAAATAACGCCACTCGATCCACCGCCGATCCTTTTTTCTCTCAATCTGCTGCATGTGGTGACTGATTGGATGATTGACACTCAATTTCTTGAAGCGTTCAATGCCAAGGTTTATATTTTTTTGGTCAACTATCTCACAATAGTGCTTGCCGATCGACTGCTGTCTGTCCAATTCATAAAACTTACAAAAAGCGTCATTGATGTATGTCAGTCTAAAGGAATCATCCAACTCGCAGAGCATTAAGGGCAGCCGGCTTAGCATCTGATCATACTTGTGCCGCTCCATGTTAACCCTGGCAATCTGTTGTTTGGCTTCCATGATCAGCCAGGCGCTCTGCATCAGCATAGTCAGCTGATTGATGTCAAACGCTGTATAATCAGACGACTTGTTTGCTACACCGACTGCCGCCACGATTTTGCCGCCGAGTAAAACAGGTACAGACGCGAAATTTCTGATCGGCACATGCCCGGTGGGATATCCTTTTTTATAAGAATTCGGTGCAGAAAAATCATTGAGTATGATTGGTTTTCTTTGCCTGACAACTTCACCCCAGATGCCTGTCTGGTCTAGATAGTACATATTCTCTTGATCTTTAATCTGACAATCCGGCATCACATCATCTGACCATGTGTTGATTGTGAACGTTTTATTTGATTCATCGTAGAGAAATATATAGCCATGCTTGCTATCCAGCATCTTCAATGCGCTTTGCAGAATGTATTGCAGAAAGCTCTGCTGGTCAAGATGATCTAACTGATAGATACTGATGATGATTTCTTGTCTTTCCAGTATCTGTTGCATTTCATTGAACTGTTGAGCTTTTTCTTTCTCTTCCGTAATATCTTCAATCAGCGTAACAAAATAGCCTGCCAGCGGCGAATAGGCGTCTACACGAAACCATTTTTTCAGCGGAAGCGAATACTGTTCCAGCTTTTGTCGAACATCCTCGAAGGCGGTCTTTGCGTACGTTCCGATCCAATCAAATTCATCCATCAGGATTTCCGGCAAAACTTCTGTGATCCGTTTCCCTATAACCGTTGTAGCAGAAAGCCCTGTCAAGCGTTCAAATTCCGGATTGATATCAATAAACCGGTAATCGCAGGGTTGTTCGTCCTGATCCAGCACAAACTGATGCAGCGCATACCCGACGGGCATATCCTGCAGGATTCCATCCGTCAACATCTTGTCATCCATCATCGTATCCTTTACCGAATCAAATTCAAGCAGTCTACATCAAGCTGATAAGTCACATCTTTTCGTTCAACAACAATTGTGATTTTCCGGCGCAGCGATTCGCTGTCCAGAATCTTGCGAATCAGTTCCATGGTTGGGTTGGTCGCGAATGGATGAC
>JAAYBY010000332.1 GCA_012729935.1 Clostridiaceae bacterium
CTGCACGGATTGCGTCAATTCATTTTTACAACCTTCCTGATTTCTGCTATGATGTTTTCAGGTGATGAGGATGTTTGAAGACCTGCTACCAGCAGTTGAAAAAGGAATCATGGATGCAGCCGGTTCCATACCGGTTGTTTTTAAAGGTATGGAACGAAGTTTTGAACGATCGGCTACCATGACGCATCCAAGCAGACATGACTATCATGAGCTGACATATGTCAGAAGCGGCAAGGCGGATTTTCTCATTGACGGACGGCATGTTTCTGTTGAAAAAGGTGCCACACTGGTTATCCGGCCGAACACATCTCATCAGATAAAAATTCGCAACGGACCGGCAGAGATGCTTGTTCTCTATTTTGGCTTTTCCCGGCAGATAAACCGAACCGGTCTGCCAGAGGAACGACCTGTCTGGACAACAGAAATTGCGCCACAGACATTGGAGCAGTTTATCGATTTCGCCTTTGGCAATGACGCAGGCGCATCGGACAAATCGGACGAACCCTATTTGCTGCTTGGCGGAAAAAGCCGGCAGGATATTGCTGCTCTGATCGAGAGAATACTGCGTGAAAGCCGCAAGGAAGCATATGGCCGTGAACTGATGATGCAGCTTCTGGCCATGGAATTGCTGGTGGTACTGGCCCGTGGGCTGCGTGAGGAGTGGGAGGAAAGTCTCCGTGTCCGAACTGGAAAAGCTCGTGAACTGGTTCGAATAGCCCGCAATTACATCGTCGAAAACCATGATCGGGATTTGTCGATCGCTCATGTAGCAGCATACGTCTTCCTCAGCCAGGGCTATTTTACACGTGCTTTTAGAGATGAGACCGGCATCAGTCCAATGTCGTTTTTGATGCAGGTTCGGGTTGACCACGCTTGCAAACTGCTCGAACGGCAGGATATAAAAGTCAGCGGAATAGCCAGGCAGGTTGGTTTTTCCAGTCCGCAGCGCTTTAATGCCGCTTTCAGAAAGCATATGGGGATGACCCCGATGCAGTACCGTCGGACGATTCTGGAACAGAAAGGAACAACATCGTAATGAAATCAGATGATGATCAGAAGTTTGGGTTCGACGACGAGGAAATTCAACGCAATGAAGCCTTCGTTGATCTTGATCGAATCGAAAGAGCGGTTCACGAAATTCTTTTGGCAATCGGTGAGGATCCTGAACGTGAAGGCCTGATAGAAACGCCAAAACGTGTCGCACGTATGTATGATGAGCTGTTTTCCGGTTTGCATGTGAATGTGCTTGATGTGATTAAAGTATTTCATGAAAAAGATCATGACGAGATGATTCTGGTCGGTGACATACCGTTTTATTCGATGTGCGAGCATCACCTGCTGCCGTTTATCGGGCGTGCACATGTTGTATATATTCCGCGGGACGGCCGGATTGTCGGTCTCAGCAAAATCGCCCGTATCGTTGACCTGATGTCGAAAAAACCGCAGCTTCAGGAGCGGCTTACTTCACAGATCGCCGACACACTCGTGACAGCAGTTCAGCCGATGGGGGTTGCTGTTGTCGTTGAGGCGGAGCATCTGTGCATGACCATGCGCGGTATCCGAAAGCCGGGATCGCTCGCCGTCACATCAGCTTTGCGCGGTCTGTGCAAAAGTGATGCACGATCCAGATCGGAAGCGATGTCTTTGATTCAGCAAGTCAGGCGATCCTGAACAGTGAGGTGAAAAAATGAACACCGAAGCTGAACAAGCCAGGCAATTTTCATGCGGGCACTATTCATTCCCCATTGGTGCGCGAACCTATCTGGTTGGTATTCTCAACGTTACCCCTGATTCTTTTTCTGACGGCGGTTGTTTTCTCGACCCGTCTTCTGCTCTATATCAGGCGGAAAAACTGCTTAAGGCGGGTGCTGACATATTGGATGTCGGCGGAGAGTCGACACGGCCGGGTGCCGCCCCGATTGACGGGGAAACAGAAAAAAAGCGGATTATTCCAGTCATTCAGCAACTTGTTCGCTCATTTGACTGTGCGATCTCAGTTGATACGAGCAAGCCATCCATTGCGGCTGAAGCGCTCGATGCAGGCGCTGTGATTGTCAATGATGTGATGGGCCTCCAGCAGTCAGGACAGATGGCGGCTATCGCGTCTGCCTACCAAGCCGGTGTTGTCATCATGCATAATGCACGCCTTTACCGGCAGAATATGGAGGCGCTTCAAGGTGGTATCATTCATCAGATGAAATCTTATTTTAATAAAAGTATCGCGAAAGCAGAAGCAGCGGGTCTGAAGCATGATCAGATTCTGTTGGATCCGGGAATCGGGTTCGGCGTGTCAACAGTTGAATCCATTGAAATGATCCGCAACCTGAACGAGCTTTCTTCTCTTGGCTATCCGCTTTTTGTCGGGCCTTCACGCAAACGCTTTATCAGAGACAGTCTCCCGGACAGTCCGGATGACCGCCTGATGGGAACCGCTGCAGCTGTCGCTGTATCGATCATGAACGGCGCCGATTTTGTCCGCGTTCACGATGTCGCCGGTCTGGCTGACTTTGTCCGGATGATCGATGTACTCTGCCGCCAGAATGGAGAAAAAGGAAATGGATAAAAACACGCTGGATCAGATCAACCTGCAGAATATGGTTTTTCACAGTCATGTCGGTGTTCATGAGCAGGAAAAAGCAGACGGACAGCGCTTCGAGCTGGATGTTATTTTTCATTGCCAGCCACTGAAAGCGACAGATACAGATCGGCTGGATCAGACAATCGATTATGGTAAGGCTTACCGGCAGATCCGTGAACTGGTAATAAACGCCCGCTATGACCTGATTGAACGCCTTGCAGGAGCAGTGGCAGAGGCGATGCTTACGGCTTTCCCGCTGGCCTGCTCTGTCACCGTTACCGTGAGGAAACCAGAGGCTCCTCTTGACGGTGTGTTTGATGCGATGGCGGTCACCATAACACGGAGCCGGAAATGATGTGCCCGACTTTTCCAAAATCAGCAGCCTATGATACGGAACCTGGTCTGGTTACGGCATATTTGTCACTGGGATCTAATCTTGGCGATCGGAAGCAATATCTGACTGATGCTCTGCAGGCATTGAGCGATTCATCCGGCATTCAGATAACAGGTGTTTCGTCGCTTTATGAGACGGATCCAGTGGGATTAACAGATCAGCCTCCCTTTTTGAACTGCGTAATCCGGATCGAGACAAAACGGCCAGCACTGGATCTGCTGACTGTCTGTCAATCGGTTGAGAACCGATTAGGTAGAAAAAGAGACGTTCGCTGGGGACCGCGAACAATAGATATTGATCTGTTGATTTACGATGACCTGAAGAGCACGTCAAAAAAACTGACTTTGCCGCATCCGCGTATGACAGAGCGGGCATTCGTCATGATCCCGCTTCGAGAACTGCAGAGCGGGTGTAAGATTGAAGATCCCGGTGTCAGATGTGTCGAGAAGAAATGGTATATATCAGGAGATCAGCAGACGTCACACACACCGAATGAGCCGTAGCAACAGCTGATAATCAGGCGAATTGCTGCGGTCAGTTATGACAGTGCCTTGTCACAGTCACTCAAAAACGGTAAAATGAACAAGCATGTTTCGATCGGCTAAACGATCTGTGATCA
>JAAYBY010000333.1 GCA_012729935.1 Clostridiaceae bacterium
AGGGATTAACAGTTCCGCAGACTGATCCTAATCTTGTAGCCATGGTTCCCTTGCTGGCAGAGTGGACAGGCAAGTATGCGATCACAAATTTTGGTATTCTTGAACCATACTGGGCTGAAATCAGAAGCACCTTCTATCCTGAGTTGCAGTCTGTGTTTAACGGCAACAAGACAGCACAGGAAGCGATGGATACCTTCAAAGAAAGTATCGACACAATTCTGGCGAAATAAGTAATGTTGTTAGTTGTTATAGGACGGACAATGAGTCCGTCCTATAACGGGTTATTTTGCATAATAAGTGGAATATGTAGTAATTCTCATCACTGAAGAACTGGATAAAAAGCAGCAAAGAGGTTGTTGATGAAAAGAGTTGGTTCCAAGACAAAAAGAGCCCTTCGAAGAAATGCAGTCAGCTACATGTTTCTAGCTCCGTGGTTGATTATTTTTACGATTTTCGTTGCATACCCGTTTTTTTATGGCTTTGCTGTGTCTTTTTTTGAATTTAACTACGTTGAGAAAATATTCATCGGATTTGAAAACTATAAAATGCTGTTTACGGATAAGATGTTTATTCGATCAATTTTTGCAACATTTAAAATGGTCGTTATTATTATCCCGGGCACGTTGATTTTTTCTTTGTGGGTCGCTCACACCATTTCAAACCGCAGTAAAAAGATGCAGTCATTAACAAAAATCGTATTCTATCTGTCTGCGATTGTAAGTGAAGTGGCTCTCGTCATCGTTTGGAAATGGGTATTTAATCCAGGTTACGGATTATCTGCGACTATTACAGATTTCCTCGGCATCTCCCGCCTGAACTGGTTTGGCAACATAAATCTGGCAATACCTCTAGTATCCACGCTGGTTTTAAGCTTCACAATATCGCAACCGATTATTCTTTATAGCGCTGCGATGAACAACATTCCGGTTATGTATTATGAATCGGCGGAAATCGACGGGGCTTCCAGTTGGATGAAATTTGCAAAAATTACCTGGCCTTTAATCAGACCAACCACGACCTTCATCTTGATTACGACAACAATCGCCAATCTTCAAATTTTCGCCGTTCCCTATCTCTTAACAGCAGGTGGTCCGGAATACGGTACAACTACTATCCTTCTGATGATTTACCGGAACGCATTCGAGTACAGTAAATACGGATATGCTTCGGCAATGGGTATTGTGCTATTTTTGATTATCGCACTATTTGCGACACTTCAGTTCAAATTTACGCAATCAGATATTCAATACTGAGAGGAATGAGATGTTTTGAGCAGACATAAGCGCATATCAAGCAAGCCTGGATTCAATATATCCATACCATTTTTATGGATAGCGCTCTTGCTGAGCCTGGTACCGTTCTATGTCATGATTATCGGCAGTCTGAAGCCCAACATGGCTTTATTTGTTATTCCGCTGGACTTGAATCCGTTTCGATTGATTCTAACGAATTACAAATATGTCTTTACGAAAATGGACATAACAAACTGGTACGCAAACAGCTTGTTTATCAGCATCATGATCGCTTTGCTTTCTGTTGTAGTTGCTGCAACGGGTGGTTACGCTTTTGCCAAAAAAAACTTTATCGGTAAGCGAATTCTGTTTGCAATTTTGCTCGCCACCATGATGCTGCCTCGACAGATTCTTATGGTTCCCAATTTTCTTGTTGCCAATAGCCTGGGACTTCACAACCGGCTGATCGGTGTTGTCTTGACGAGCATCAATGCCGCGTTCGGCGTCTTTTTATGCAAACAATTCATGTCGACATTACCCAATGAATTATCTGAAGCAGCAGAAATTGATGGCTGTAGCGAAATTGGTATCTTTCTGAAAATAATCGCACCTTTATCGAGGCCCGTTCTAGGCGCCCTGGGTATTTTTAGTTTTATTACGGGCTGGAATGATTTTGTCTGGCAGAATATCATGCTTACATCAAAATCTTTGCGTACGATGCCGATTGCTATTGCTTTCTTATCTCAGGAAAAAATATCATATATTGGATATCAAATGGCAGGAGCAACGTTATCGGCTGTTCCGATGATTATCATTTTTCTTTACTTCCAGAAATATTTTATCAAGGGCATCACAGTCGGCGGCGTCAAAGGCTGAATGGATGTGAGGAAGTCTACTATGTAAAATCAATGTATCTGAATCACGAAAATGGATTTATGAGCGATTGATATACTGAAGTCTATTATAACGGATCATTTTCTCTGTCTTGATAAGGAGAAGCTCGATACCAGGCAGTATTCAAACACCGGGGAGATGACATTAGTCGGGATTGAAAGTCTGCTCGCATTTAAGCGTCTGCTGTAAGAAAAATGCATATAGCTTCTTCATGAGCATAACAGCCAGCAACTGTAGCTAATTGTTCTTAGCGCGTTGTTTGAATCGAGTCTTCATTGAAAAAGGGACTAAAACTTGATATACTGCATATGGTATCCCCTTGTTGATACTTCAATCGGGGGCGTACTGGTTTCGACGGGGTCGTTGAGACTGGAGAAGCGGGTAGAGGATCCTCGTTGGCCTCTCTAAAAAACGGGGACTTTTATAATTGCCAATAAACCGGCACTCGCAGCTGCCTAAAACAGTTGCCGTCAGCCCATCCGATCTGCTGGATGGATCACTGGCGTCAGAGAGCAGACCTTACCTGTCGGTAGGTTAAACAGGAAAACGGATCAGGTTGAGCCTGGCACCTGGTTCGTACAACAGGCTACCGGACCGTAACTGCCTGTCAGCGGACAGAGCGGAAGGGGAATACTCTAATCGTTGACTGCACCCGGAGATGCTCCAGAGGATAGGGTTTCGGACAGGGGTTCAACTCCCCTCGCCTCCACCATATAAACTACCATCTATTGATAAAAGGAATTTTATCAGCAGATGGTTTTTTGTTTATCCAGGAGTCCAGCAATACTGGGCTTTTCTGCGTTTGCGGGGTTTACCTTGTAGCAATATTTGGTGTTTTTGATAGCTTTTTTCGGAGGACACTTGACACGAACATATGGCTTTCGAGTGCTTACTTTTAACGATTTGACCTCTGGGGGTGTGCATCTTTTAACGATTTGCCTTGTAATCGTTAAAAGATACTATTATAGCAAGAAGCAGACCACCTTTTAACGATACACAGAGCCACTAAAAATTAAGGAAGGTGACAATTACTGTCCTTGGATTATGCCACAAAAAGGAAACTCAACATAAGTGAGAATATCCGTAAGACCGTTTGGATGGGGCGCTTGAATTTACACCCTCTAATCGCAATAAAAACGTCAAAGATAAATACAATACTGTATAGTGTAAAAAATATCAGCATAAGATAGCTTTTGCTTCCCATCAGCAGTCCAACAAATATGGTTAGAACAATGTAAATCAAGCTGCCAAGCAGGATGTAGCTCGAAAATATTTTCCGGTGACTAACTGGAAGAAACAAGCCTTGCCGATGCTTTTCCATCAGCGTATTTAATTGTTTTTTTAGTATTTCTCCAATATTCGCATATGCGAGCATGATTAACAGGACGCTAAGCGGAGCGGCCATAGCAGGATCTCCAATAACTGGAAGACCGACAAGAATAGACGTCCGATAAATTAATACACCGATAATCAAGAAAACAATCAGAATAATCCAAATACGGCTACCGGCTCTGATGGATTCTATGAGGCATTTAATAAA
>JAAYBY010000334.1 GCA_012729935.1 Clostridiaceae bacterium
AGCAGATAGACGCTGAACTTGGGGAGATCATCAATGGTAAAAAAACCGGACGGGACAACAATGATCAGATCATCTTCTTCAATGCAGTTGGTGCCGGCATCCTGGATCTGGCTGTCGCAATCCGCTGCTATCGCAAGGCGTTGGAAGTGGGAAAAGGGATTAACATACCATACTGGGAATAGTCTGCTGTGTACATTGGCAGGCATAAACCGACTGGTTTTTAAACAGCGAAATCAATCATTGATTGTTTAAATGTCTATTCGTAGATGACTGGATCTGTTCGAAGGATTACCACTCAGCCGGTGTACCATCCGAATTTCGCCAGACGGGATTTTTCCAGTTGTGCGGACTCAAAGATTTCTCCCTGACGAGCGCCTCGTTGATCTCAATGCCAAGACCGGGTTTCGAGCTGATTGACACTGCGCCGTTCTCGTAAGCAAACACCTTAGGATCGTCAAGGTAGTCAAGCAGATCACTGCCTTGATTGTAGTGTATGCCGAGACTCTGTTCCTGGATAAAGGCATTGGGTGTGCAGGCATCCATCTGCAGGCAGGCGGCAAGTGCAATTGGGCCCAGAGGACAGTGAGGCGCAACAGCGACATCATAGGCCTCTGCCATCGCGGATATTTTCCGGCACTCCAGGATACCACCGGCATGCGATACGTCCGGCTGGATGATATCAACGACACCTTGCTCGAAAATTTTCTTAAAATCCCATCGGGTGAAGAGGCGTTCACCTGTCGCAATCGGTGTGGCTGTGTATTTGGCAATCTCCCCGAAAGATTCGTAGTTCTCTGACAGAACCGGCTCCTCGATGAACATCAGGCGGAATGGATCAAGTTCTTTGGCCAGAACCTTGGCCATCGCTTTATGTACACGGCCATGGAAATCGACAGCGATACCGAAGTCGCGGCCGCACGTGTCGCGGATCTCCTGCACCCGTTCACAGACCCGGTCGACCTTGTCGAATGAATCGATGTAGTGCAATTCTTCAGTAGCATTCATCTTGACTGCCTTGAATCCCAGATTTTTCTGCTCTTTTGCGGCCTTGCCGACGTCGCCCGGTCTGTCGCCGCCGATCCAGCCATAGATATCGATCGTCTGGCGACATTTGCCGCCTAAAAACTCATAGACAGGCATCTGGTAAAATTTCCCTTTGATATCCCAGAGTGCCTGTTCGATACCGGAAATTGCGCTGGTGATGATCGGCCCGCCGCGATAAAATGCACAGCGGTACAACGTCTGCCAGATATCTTCGATGTTCCGCGGATCGCTGCCAAGCAGGTAAGGTTCCATTTCGCGAACACAGGCTTCCACTGTGGCTGATTTACCCTCAACCACCGGTTCACCCCAGCCGGAGATGCCTTCATCGGTATCTATCTTGATGAATAACCAACGAGGCGGGACTTGATAATAGTTAAAGCCGGTGATTTTCATATGGACTCCTTATCTTGGGTGGTGACAAGCTATCTTCCGCGCTGTGCGCGATCATGATCTCAGTTTAAACAATGAACGATACATCGCGTACTGCGGCTGTCAGTTCTTCTGCTGCCCGGGTCAGTTTCTCGAACGCACCTTCAGCAATCCATTGTTTGTTAACGAGATTACCTCCGACACCGACACCCGTAACACCGGCACGAAGAAACGCTGCTGCATTGTCCGCTCCGACGCCACCGACGGCCAGGAGCCTGACATGGCTGATTGGGCTTAAAATCGCTTTCACATAAGATATGCCGAGTTCTCCGGCGGGAAAGAGTTTAACAAAATCAGCACCGGCAGCATCAGCACTGAGGATTTCTGTCGGCGTCATTGCGCCGGGGATGGAAGTAAGGCTGCGAGCTTTTGTATGCCTGATCACTTCAGGATTGGCGTCAGGAGAAACTATAAACGCCGCACCTGCGTCTGCCGCGAGATCCACGAGCATCGGATTTGTCACAGTGCCAGCGCCAATGATAGCGCGCCCGTGAAATGTCCTTGCAAGAGAACGGATCGTCTGAGCTGTCTCGGGGAAAAGCTCGGGTCTGTTTAACGCAAACGTGACTTCCATCAGGCGGATTCCACCAGCATAGAGCGCCTCAGCGACTTTTATACACTCAGAAAACCCCACACCGCGGATGATGGCAATCGCCTTCTCCCGCAAAACAACATTCACAATGGAATTGCTCATCATGAGAGCCTCCTGATCGATTCAATTTGGCGGAGACGGTGGGATTCGAACCCACGTGCCCATTTCTGGACAACCGCATTTCGAGTGCGGCGCGTTACGGCCAGCTTCG
>JAAYBY010000335.1 GCA_012729935.1 Clostridiaceae bacterium
AACCCATTTTGGCCAGCGCACGGACCTTGTCTTCCTCACGGGCTTTCCAGAGGATAAAATCTTCAATTTCAGGGTGATCAATGTCAAGACTGCACATTTTTGCAGCCCGGCGGGTTGTCCCGCCTGACTTGATCGCTCCGGCGTTGCGGTCAAGTCCTTTCAGAAAGCTCATCAAGCCGGAAGACGCTCCGCCTCCGGACAGACGCTCCCCTTCTGCCCGGATGGCTGAGAAATTGGTTCCTGTTCCGGAACCACCTTTGAAGAGGCGCGTTTCAGTGACATATTCTTCTGATATCGAATGGGGACCCAGCAGTTTATCTTCGATTGATAGGATAAAGCAGGCTGATGCCTGTGTCCGGGTATAATCATCCTGTGACTCGACCACTTCGCCGATTTTTTCATCGTAATAGTAATAACCGTTCTGGCCACCGGAAATACCATAACTCAATTTGAGTCCCGTGTTGAACCACTGTGGTGAGTTCGGGGCAAACATCTGATTTAACAGCGCATAAACCAATTCGTCATAGAGGATGTTCGACTGTTCGCTGGTTATCGACAGCTCTTCCTGCAGGGCAGCCAGCCAGAATGAAACCATCCGATGTGCAACCTGGCGCATACTGGTTTCCGCTCCGGTCTCTCCGGGTACGCCGGCTTTACGGAAATACTTGGACGCAATAATGTCACAGGCATTCTGGGAATAATGGGCCGGAAAGGACAACTCTTTCATATCCGTCAGTAGCCGGCCGGTTTTGTGATCCATGATGACAACATCACGCTCTGCCCAATCAAATAAATCATAAACCGTCAGATCCGGTTGATCATCCAGCTTTTTTGTAAAAACACGCTTAATCAGATGGTTTAACGAAGTCATTGTGTTTCCTCCCCTTATTGTGACGTTAAGAGACGACAAATAGACTGGGTGCAGATTTGAGGGCCGCTACCAGCGGTTAAAACCTTCTCAAGATCTAAAAATGGGGTCTGACTCTTAATCGTACGTTCTTATCATAATCATATATATTGGGCGAGTCAATCATGCATTATACAAAATATTGTGTTTTCTTCTATGCATTTTGTCGATTTCGTGAAACAAATTATTTTCTCAATTTTTCTCTAATTGGAGATATAAAGCATCTCCATTTTCTTCATTAAAGTAATCAAACGATTTGCGATAAAACAATATAACTATTTTCATCGTAGCAAAACGAAATCAGCTGTCACCCACCACCAGAAATTCCGATCATTGTTTCTATGGTAGAATAGAAGTGTAACAAAGAAGTAATACAACTGAACGGGTGATATATTATGTTGAAATCAAAACCTGCTTATGCGATGGTTCGACTGCTTTTTCTCATCGGCGCTTTCATATTTCTTCTGCCGTCGGCGGCCGTCTTCGGCCAGTCAGAAGCAGGCGATGTCTACGTGATTGCAGTTGATGGGGAAATTACGCCCGCCATGGCCTCCTTTTTAATCAGGCAAATCGATGATGCCAATGAGGCGGACGCCAGCGGTATTCTTCTGGAAATCAGTACTCTGGGCGGCCGGGTTGATTCAGCCCTGGCCATGCGAGATAGAATGTTTTCCTCACAGGTGCCGGTTGCGGTCCTGATTAATGATCGGGCAATTTCTGCCGGCGCGCTCATATCAATTGCCTCTGAAACAATCCTCATGACACCAGGCAGTCACATGGGCGCAGCCAAACCTCAACCAGACGACCCTAAAACGGTTGCTTTTGTCAGCGGCGAGTTCAGAACGACTGCTGAAAAGAACGGCCGTGATCCGCAAATCGCCGTTGCCATGGTTGATGAATCAGTCGCGATTGACGGACTCGTCGCAGAGGGTGAAATACTGGATCTCACCGCCAGCCAGGCGCTTGATACCGGTTACGCTGATGCACTGATTGCCGATCGAACGGAAGCACTCGCGTTCCTCGGTTGGGATTCGGCTTCCGTCGTCGAGCGTACAATGGATTTTCGTTTTCGAATCGCCCAGTTCCTGACCAGCTATGAAGTTGCCTCGCTCCTGCTTTCTCTTGGAATGATCGCGTTGATCGCCGAATTCTACACGCAGGG
>JAAYBY010000054.1 GCA_012729935.1 Clostridiaceae bacterium
GAAAACCTTTGACACCCGGTACCCGCTTTTGTATGAATTGCGGAACTCCGATTGATGTGCAATCGCCACAATCATCATCTTTCCCGGTCTCACAGCCAGTCATGCAGACCAGATCGGCTGTAAGAATAAAACCGGTCTGGATCGGAATCGCAATCGGACTGCTTCTGATTCTTTTCGGTATACGCGTGCCTCTGGCGATGCTATTCGGCGAGCAGACATCTGCTCGTGTTACATCTGTCAGCAGAAGAATCGATCGGTCATCCGACCAGATGGAATACAATTTTGATATCAACTATCAATTTCTGACGAATAGCGGAAAAACGGTATCAGGATCATATACGATATCAAATGTCTATAATCAGTCAAAGCTTCCTTCTGAGGGATCAGTCATACAGGTTAAATACGTTCCTGCTCTTACGTTCGTCAATGTCCCTGTCGCTCAGGATCGATTTGGAATTGGATCTCTCATATTGATAGGACTTGGTATGTTGTTGATTGTCTTAGGGGTAAGCGGGAAGTTGACCGTCGGCCGTTCCCGCCGATGGTAAATCAATGACCAGCAGCCTGATCATCCGTTTTATCTGTTGAAGATAATTCGGGAGTTCGTCCGGAAAAAGTCTGAAGTGAGAGAAGATGCCAAGTCACCCCTCCTCCGACAACGGATAATATGATCCGAACCCAAAGGTTTTGAACCAGAATACCGGACAGGAGCAGGGATCCCCAGAGAATGATGAGTGCACTGTTGCGTGTTCGTTTTCGAACGGCATGGCAAAGGAGATAATTGCGGATTGTTGAGCCAAACAAGCGGTGATTGAGGAGCCAGAGATAGAGACGTCTGGAGCTGCGCAGAAAACATCCAGCTGACAGAAGCAAAAAAGGCGTTGTGGGCAAAACGGGAAGCAAAAGACCAATCAGTCCGAGAATCAATGAAATTGAACCGGACACAATCAGCAATATGCGCTTGAGGCCCCGTGCCTTATCAGTCGTGTTGCAGGAGATGGAATGATCGAAAGGCGGCAGTTGCCGCCTTTCGTTTTCAGTTTTGTGCTTTGAAATAAACGACATCAGTTAGAGCGCGTCTTCCAGAGATAGATTCAAGGCGTCAGCGACACCTTTTCCATAGGCAGGGTCAGCCAGATAGCAGTTTTTGATGTGGCGCAGCTTGATGTTGTCGGGCGCATCACCCATCGCGCGTGCTGTGTTCTCAAACAGAACTTGTTTCTGCTGATCGTTCATCAGGTTAAAGAGCTTACGTGGTTGTGTGTAATAATCATCATCATCTTCGCGGAAATTCCAGTGATAGGCATCACCGTCGAGTGAGAGTGGCGGATCATCATACTTTGGCTGCTCCTGCCATGCACCATAGCTGTTGGGTTCATAACCGATGGTGCTGCCGGCATTATCATTGACCCGCATCTGACCGTCACGATGATAGCTGTTGTGCGGACAACGCGGTGCGTTAACCGGAATCTGGTGATGATTGACACCCAGCCGATACCGCTGGGCATCACCATACGAAAACAGCCGTCCCTGAAGCATTTTATCAGGCGATAAGCCGATACCCGGGACTATGTGCGCCGGATTAAAGGCCGCCTGTTCCACATCCGAGAAATAGTTTTCCGGATTCCGGTTCAATTCGAGTACACCAACCTCAATCAGAGGATATTCGGCTTTGTGCCAGACTTTCGTCAGGTCAAACGGATTATATGGCATCTTTCTGGCCTGTTCTTCTGTCATCACCTGAATGGAAAGTGTCCAGCGCGGGAATTCGCCTTTTTCAATGCTTTCAAACAGATCCCTTTGATGACTCTCGCGATCTGTCGCGACAATCGCTTCTGCCTCAGCATCGGTCAGATTCTTGATACCCTGTTGGGTCTTGAAATGGAATTTGACCCAGACACGTTCATTGTTCATATTGATCAAGCTGAATGCATGGCTGCCATACCCGTTCATATGCCGATAGGAATAAGGAATACCACGGTCACTCATGGTAATGGTGACCTGATGCAGAGCCTCGGGCAGGGAAGACCAGAAATCCCAGTTGTTCGTTGCACTGCGCATGTTGGTTTTCGGATCTCGTTTAATAGCATGGTTCAGGTCAGGAAACTTCAGCGGGTCTCTCAGGAAAAAAACGGGCGTATTGTTGCCAACCAGATCCCAGTTTCCCTCTTCTGTGTAAAATTTAATTGCGAATCCACGAATGTCACGTTCTGCGTCAGCTGCACCACGCTCTCCGGCGACGGTTGAAAAACGGACAAACACATCGGTTTTCTTACCAACTTCTGAGAATACTTTGGCTTTTGTGTATGTTGTGATGTCGTGTGTGACTGTGAAGGTGCCGAATGCGCCGGATCCTTTGGCATGCATGCGGCGTTCGGGAATGACCTCTCGATCAAAATGCGCCAATTTTTCCAGATACCAGACATCCTGAAGGAGCATGGGTCCGCGGGGACCGGCTGTCATAACATTCTGGTTGTCAACGACAGGCGCACCGGCGGCGGTCGTCAGCGGGTGTTTCTTTTTTTGTTCAGACATCAGAATTCCTCCTTATTACTTTCTGTCAGACAAGCCTGACAAAGTCCCTGGTAATAGACATGTCGTTCTGTGATGTGATGTTGTTCCAGCCCCTGTATATTGACTTCATCCAAATTAATGTCAAAATCAATCAGTCTGTCACACGCTTGACATCGGAAATGGCCGTGCTGCTTTGTTTTAATGTCAAAACGGACACCGGGTTCATCGATTCGCACAGACTGTACAAGTCCTGCATTGGCAAATGTGATCAGCGTATTGTAGACTGTCGATTTTGACAGGGCTGGTATCTCCTGCTTTAAGGCCTGATAAATCGTATCGGCTGTTGGATGCGTATGATGAGTCGCTAAATAGTCTAGTATGCGCATACGCTGGTAAGAGGGTCTGATCCGTTTCTCTTTCAGTTGTCTGGTCAAAAACTCATTTTCCATATTATGCTCCATCAAATTCAATAATAAATATTGAATTGTAATTGTTATTATCTAATACCATTCTTAATTTGTCAATATGTCAATTGCATACATACGCGTTGTCATCAGAGCTAACGTTCAGCACCTGACTGGCTGGAATCCTGTGTTGCCAGGCCGCTGCCCCAAATCGGAATCGGATCACCGAGAAACTCTGGCTTCGACTTGAGGACCCTGCACTCGAAGAAAGCCTTGACACGAGCAGGATATTCACGCAATCGATAATACTTGATTTTCTGGTAGGTGCGGAGATCACTGGCAACGCCTGTCAGATCAAGATCCAGATTGTAACCGATGTAAAGAGCTCTTCTGAGGTGGAAATCCTGAGTGACAACAACAGCTCGTTGCACCTTAAACACATCACGGGCGCGATACAGCGTATCATAGGTGTCAAATCCAGCGTGGTCCATAAAAACATGTTCCGGGGGGACGCCATGATCGACCAGATACTGCCTCATCACAGATACCTCGTCATAATGTTTTTGTCCGTGGTCTCCGGAAACAAGGATTCGGTCTGACCAGTTCTCCTGGTAGAGCTTAAGCGCCTGATCGAGCCTGTCTTTCAGCATCAGACTTGGCCGATCATCAATAACCAGTGCACCGGGAACAATGATACAGTCGACCGGCTGCTGCGGAGCTGTTTCCTGTATCAGTTGTTTTGCCGTATTCTCGACGGAATAGTCAATCAGAAGAATCGCAATCAAGCTGATGACGATAACGATCAGCGCAAACCAAAGCAGATGAATCAACCTCTTTCGGATTTTGGTGACACGGTCAGTGTGGGATGACATGTTTAACACTCGCTTTCGCCTTATTATCACGATATCGGATTCTGTTTGTCAACTTAAATCTGACAGGCGTTGAACAGACATCGCCGATAATGTCTTTGCCGACATCGCATCCAAAAATTAAATAGGAACTACTGTCAAGCACTGGTTATGACATTGATAGATCGGTTATAATGAAACAAGTACGAACAAGGAGCTGGATATGTATCGTCTCGATCAAAATCAAATACCCATCGTAACGGCTCTGCAAGCCGTTCATGACCAGCGGCTAGTACCGTTTGATGTGCCTGGACACAAACATGGGAAGGGAAATCGGGCATTAACCGAGCTGCTCGGGGAGCGATGCCTGAGATTAGACGTCAACTCAATGAAACCGCTTGATAATTTATGTCATCCTGTTTCTGTCATTCGTGATGCTGAAGCACTGGCTGCCGATGCTTTTGGTGCGGCCACCGCTTTTTTTATGGTCAACGGAACGACATCTGCTGTGCAGGCCATGATCCTGACCGCCTGCAAAAAGAATGACGAGATCATCTTGCCGCGGAATGTCCACCGGAGCGTGATCAATGCGCTTGTGCTGAACGGAGCGATTCCAATCTATGTGAACCCTCAGATTGACAGCCGACTGGGTATTTCTCTGGGTATGTCGGTCGCAGATGTTGAACGTACGATTGAAAGTCACCCAAATGCAAAAGCTGTTCTGATCAATAATCCGACCTATTATGGAGTCTGTTCCAATTTGCCGGCAATTGTCCAGCTGGCTCATCGCCGGGGTATGCAGGTTCTGGTCGATGAAGCACACGGGACACATCTGAGCTTCGGAGATAATCTGCCCATATCTGCGATGGCTGCTGATGCCGATATGGCGGCCGTCAGCATGCACAAATCAGGCGGCTCACTGACGCAGAGCTCGTTACTGCTTTGCGGCCCGCGGATCAATGCCAGCTATGTCCGGCAGATTATCAATCTGACACAAACAACCAGCGGTTCGTATTTGCTGATGGCAAGTCTGGATCTGTCACGAAAAGTACTGGCAAAAAACGGCCGCGAAATTTTCGAAAAAGTTGTAAATATGGCGGAATACGCGCGAAGTGAAATTAATGAGATCGGTGATTACTATGCATACGGTCGTGAGCGTCTCAACGGTGATACGATTTTTGATTTTGATTCAACCAAGCTGGCGGTCAACACACTGAAACTCGGCCTGGCCGGTATTGAAGTCTATAATCTGCTTCGTGATGAATACGATATTCAGATTGAGTTTGGTGATCTGGGAAATTTTCTTGCCTATCTCTCAATGGGTGATCGCATACAGGATCTGGAACGGCTGGTCAGCGCACTTTCTGAAATCAGACGGCGATATAAGCGGGCGGAAGCAGACCTGCTAAGTTACGAGTACATCAGTCCGAATGTTGTCAGATCGCCACAGGAGGCCTTTTATGCAAACAAAATCCAAGTGCCTCTGGAAGATTCGGCTGATCGCGTCTGCAGTGAGTTTGTCATGAGCTATCCGCCCGGGATCCCGATCCTGGCGCCGGGTGAACAGATTACGGATGAAATTATTCGCTACATTCTGTATTCTAAAGAAAAAGGCTGTTCGTTGACGGGCACAGAAGATATCGATGTCAACAAGGTCAATGTACTGGTGGAGTAAATCATGGAATTGTGGTTTTCGGAAAAGCATACGCCCCATGTCAAACTGTCCATTCAGGTGGATCGTCAATTGTATAGTGGTGAAAGCGACTATCAACGTATTGATGTGTTCGAGTCGCATGAATTTGGACGGTTGCTTGTTTTAGACGGCTATCTGATGTTAACGGAGAAAGACGAGTTTATCTATCATGAAATGCTCGTTCATGTGCCTATGGCGGTGCATCCAATGGTTAAAAAGGTGCTGGTCATCGGAGCAGGCGACGGCGGAATTGTGCGAGAACTGACTCGTTACGACACCATTGAACAGATCGATATGGTTGAGATTGACAAAGAAGTTGTTGATGTCTGTCGCCAATTCTTGCCCTTTACAGCTTCGAAATTTGACGACCCGCGTGTTCAGATCCATTTCCAGGATGGTCTAAAATATGTACGCCATTTTGAAGACGCCTATGACCTGATCATTGTTGATTCAACCGATCCGTTTGGCCCTGGCGAGGGGCTGTTCACTCGAGAGTTTTATGGCAACTGTTATAAAGCGCTTCACACAGATGGAATCATGGTTAATCAGCATGAAAGTCCGTTTTATCCGGTTGACGCCGTGGCGATGCAGCGCGCTCATAAGCGAATCGTTGAATCGTTTGCCATCAGCCGTGTATACCAGGCACATATACCGACCTATCCCTCGGGTCACTGGTTGTTTGGGTTTGCCTCAAACTGCTTTCATCCGATCTATGATCTGAAAGCAAAAGAGTGGAAAAAGAGAGAGATCAAGACGCGGTATTACAATACGAATTTGCATCGGGGTGCGTTCGCGCTGCCAAATTATGTTCAGCAGCTTCTGGAGGATGTCGAACATGTTGACCTGGTCTAAGAATCAACTATCATTTATAGGCTGTGACGCTGACTATACCTCTGCAGACATTGTTGTTTTTGGTGCACCGTTTGATGCGACGACCTCATATCGATCGGGGACACGTGATGCCAGCCGGGTGATGCGAGGTGAAAGTTTCAGCATTGAAACGTATAGTCCATACCAGAATAAAGATCTGGAAGACTATGCAGTATTTGATGGCGGTGATCTCGATCTCCCATTTGGCAATCCATCAGCAGCGCTTGACCGGATTCAAAAAACAATATCATCCGTTTTTGCTGATCAGAAACGGCCGTTGATGATCGGCGGAGAACATCTGGTCACACTGGCAGGCGTCCGGGCGGCTGTTGAGAGATACCCGGATCTGAAAGTAATCCAGTTTGATGCGCATGCAGACCTTCGTGATTGCTACATGGGTGAAAAATTGTCCCATGCGACTGTTATGCGTCGTTGTACAGAAATTCTACAGCCTGACAGCCTGTTCCAGTTCGGCATTCGTTCTGGCGATCGCAGTGAATGGACCTGGGGCCAGGAACACGTCTGGTGTTGCCCGTTCAATTTCAGCCGTTTGGATGACATTCTGCCATTGCTGGCTGGGAAACCGGTTTACCTGACCATTGATCTGGATGTTCTTGATCCGTCTGCCTTTCCTGGAACGGGAACACCGGAAGCTGGCGGTGTCAATTTCGATCAACTTCTGCAGGCACTCATCAAGACTTTCCAGCTGTCTGTCGTCGCCTGTGATCTGACAGAACTCGCGCCCGGACTGGATCCGAGCGGTATTGCGACCGCAGCCGCACTAAAAGTGCTGCGAGAACTGATATTGGCCTGGTCGAATGAAAAATTGCATGACGATCTGTAGGAAACATTGGATCGAATAGGAGGATAAAAATGGGAAAAGCTTTAATCATCGGATGCGGCGGTGTGGCTCAGGTGGCCATACACAAATGCTGTCAGAACAGTAGTGTATTCGAATCAATTATGATTGCCAGCCGGACGCGTGAAAAATGCGATGCCTTGAAAGATAAACTCAAGGACTCAAAAACACATATTGAGACAGCTCAGCTGGATGCAGACGACACACAGCAGGTTGTTAACCTCATCCGGATGTATCAACCGGACGTTGTATTAAACCTGGCGCTTCCTTATCAGGACTTGTCGATTATGGACGCGTGTCTGGCGACAAAAACATCCTACGTTGACACAGCGAATTATGAACCGCGGGAAACAGCGAAATTTGAATACAGCTGGCAGTGGGCTTATCATGACCGCTTCAAGGAAGCCGGTATCATGGCTTTGCTCGGCAGTGGTTTTGATCCCGGCGTAACAGGTGTATTTTCGGCATATGCCCTGAAACACCAGTTCGATGAGATTCACACCATCGATATTCTGGATGCTAACGGCGGTGATCACGGATACCCCTTTGCAACAAATTTCAATCCTGAGATTAATATCAGGGAAGTGACCGCGAATGGCAGCTACTGGGAAAACGGGCGCTGGATCGAAACAGAACCCATGGCGATCAAACGATCCTATTGCTTTGAAGGTATCGGACAAAAAGATATGTATTTACTGCACCATGAAGAAATAGAGTCGTTGGCAAAGAATATTCCCGGCATTCGGCGAATTCGGTTTTTCATGACATTTGGGCAGCAGTACCTTACTCATTTGAAGTGTCTGGAAAATGTAGGCATGACGTCGATCAAACCAATTCTGTTTGAAGGGAAAGAGATCATTCCGCTTCAGTTTTTAAAAGCTGTTCTGCCTGATCCAGCGAGCCTTGGTCCGCGTACTGTCGGCAAAACCAACATAGGCTGTATATTCCAGGGGATCAAGGACGATCAGGAAAAAACATACCGCCTGTATAATATCTGTGATCATCAGGAGAGCTACCGCGAAGTCGGGTCTCAGGCGATTTCCTATACAACAGGTGTGCCGGCAATGATCGGAACGATGCTGCTGATGAATCAAACCTGGTTTAAACCCGGCGTTTATAATGTCGAGTCATTCGATCCGGATCCGTTTATGGACGCGCTGAATGAATGGGGACTGCCCTGGCAAGAAGATCACAGTCCGGAGCTGATCGACTGATGAGACGCGTATTACCAGACTTAAGCGACCTTCAGACACCATGCTATATCGTTGATGAGCAAGCATTGGCAGACAACGTTCAGTGTCTTGCTGGTGTTGCCAGTGACACTGGTTGTAAGATTCTTCTGGCTCAAAAAGCTTTTTCGATGTTTGCGGTTTACCCGCTGCTTCGCCAATACCTGCATGGGACGACTGCCAGCGGCCTTTATGAAGCCCGCCTGGGTCATGAGTATTTTGGTGGCGAAACCCATGTGTTTTCACCGGCCTATCAGGACCGGGAATTTGATGAAATTCTTGCTGTCAGTGACCATCTGGTATTCAATTCATTTGCCCAGTGGCGGCACTTTAAAGATCGGGCTATGGAAGCAGGCCGTTCCTGTGGCATGCGTGTTAACCCGCAACGTCCGACGCAGAAAAGCAGTCTATATGACCCGTGCACACAAAACTCCCGACTGGGTGTTCCGCGTTCGGCATTTGAGCCTGATGCCTGTGAAGGTCTTTCGGGACTTCATTTTCATTGCCTGTGCGAGCAAAACACAGACGCGCTTGCAATTGCACTTGCTGCTTTTGAAGAACAATTTGGCAGCTTTCTTGATCAAATGAGCTGGGTGAACTTTGGCGGCGGACATCATGTTACCCGATCCGATTATGATATTGACCATTTAAAACAAATGATTGAAGATTTTTCCCATCGACACTCGGTTACCGTGTATCTTGAACCGGGTGAAGCGGTCGCGTTGGATGCCGGCTATTTAATTTCAACGGTGATCGACATTGTTGGGGTTGGCACTGATCTGCCAATTGCGATCCTCGACACATCGGCTACCTGTCACATGCCAGATGTTCTCGAAGTTCCTTACCAGCCGCGATTAACCGGTGCTGGTGTGGCAGGCGAAAAAAAAATTACCGTCCGGCTTGGCGGCCCGACGTGTCTTGCAGGTGATATTATCGGTGACTACAGTTTTAATGTCATGCCAAAAATCGGCGACCGGATGGTTTTCCATGACATGGCAATCTATACGATGGTCAAAAACAACACATTCAACGGGATGCGCCTGCCGGATATCGTTTTATGGAAGGCAGACAATACCATGCAGATTGTCAAGCAGTTTGGTTATGAGGATTTCAAGAATCGACTGTCATAGAAGCAGCTCCGACGGGAGGTGTTTTCGTTGAATCGCATTATCTTTCTGGTTGATATGAATGCCTTTTTCATCATGTGTGAAACAACACGACAGCCGGAGCTGGCGAACAAGCCTGCAGCGGTTGCAGGTGATCCTAATAAACGAACCGGCATTATTCTGACAGCAAATTATGAAGCAAGAGCCTTTGGTGTTCGGACCGCTATGACGTTAAAGGAGGCTCGGGACTGTTGCCCTTCGCTGCAGACGGTTCCGCCGGATCATGATTTCTATGAGCGGAAATCACGTGATGTAATGACACTGCTTTCAGAGTATTCGCCTGCTCTGGAGCAGAACAGTGTTGATGAAGCGTGGCTGGACATGACAGGCAGTCAATGGCTGTTCCATTCACCTGTTGAAGCTGCCGCTCAAATTCAAAATGAATTACGTACCAAGCTTGGTCTCTGGTGCTCAATTGGCATTTCCGACAATAAGTTTCTGGCCAAAATGGCCTCTGAACTCAAAAAACCACTGGGAATCACAACGCTTTGGTCTGATGATGTCGAACGATCCTTATGGTCGCTGCCAGTCGGTTCAATGTACGGCGTCGGTCATCGAACGGCGGAAAAATTGTCAGGAATGGGTATCCGAAACATTGGTGATCTTGCGGCTGTGGGGGAAGACTTTCTTGTTCAGTGCTTTGGCAGGGTCGGGCACGATCTCTATCAGCACGCACGAGGCGTTGATGATGAACCGGTGACACCAAGAATGTGTTCTGATGTTAAATCAGTCGGCCGTTCAATCACCTGTTCACACGATTTGACGGAGCTCGACGCCATCCAAAAGGTTCTGATGCAGTTGGCAGACGACGTGGGTCAGGGAGCGAGAAAACTCGGGCGAAAAGGACAGACCATTCAGTTGACCATCAAATATAATGATTTTGAGCTGATGACACGACAGATGCAGATACATCCGACAAATGCAACTCAGGATCTATATGAGGCAGCCTGTTATCTGCTTAAGAAACACTGGAACGGAAGACGTCCTATTCGATTAGCCGGAATCAGCCTTTCTCAGTTTGATGGAGAAGACCAAGTCCGTCAAATATCATTATTCGACTGTGGCGATCATAATCAGGGGATCCGGAAATCGTCTCAGATCGATGAGACTTTGGACGCAATTCGCGCTCGTTTTGGATCCGGGTGTGTGACGTTCGGCAAACTACTGCCAGATCCTGATCACGATGATGACCTGTAACCGCGCTATCTCGCAACACGATCATCTTTTGTGTATAATGACACATGTATTGCTAAGCAAATGACTTTTATAATGGAGGGCTTCATCTATGATTTTAGTATCAGATCAGCTGACAAAGATTGCCCTCAATTGTCTTGATTATCAGATCGATGAAGATGGTTATGTGACGTTTTATCGATTTACCGAAACACAAAGATCGTTTTATGCGTCTAATTCGTTTTTTAAACTGATGAGCCAATGCTCTTCAGGCGTTTGCCTTGCTTTTGAAACGGACGGCAATGAAGTGACACTCGATTGCCAGACGCTTGACTTAAATCGCCAGGTATTGGCACAAATCAAGGGCGAATTAAGCGTTGCTGAAATTCTGCAAAAACTTGGCGAAACGGTCAAAAAGGTCAATCAGGCTAAAAGCAGAATTGATTTTATTCAGCATTTCGATCTTTATGTAGATGACCATTATCTGGATTCTGTCCGGCTATCCGAAGGAACGGTCAGTTTTTGTCTGGACAATCCTGATCGTCATCCGGTTCAGGTAAAAATCTATTTCCCGCTTTATAAACCCTTATCGATCAGAAGCCTGTCTTCAAATGGTGACATAAAGCCGATCCGACAAGAAAAACCACTTTATTATGCGTTTGGTGATTCGATCACGCAGGGTTTCGTCGCAGGAAAACCATCATTCTGCTATGTCGCCCAGCTGGCAGGCCTGCTCGGTGTCACAGCCTTGAA
>JAAYBY010000336.1 GCA_012729935.1 Clostridiaceae bacterium
TCATCAAACCAGTGCCACCAGTTCAAATCTCCGGCATGGAAGAGTGTAAAGCTTTTGAGACTGATCAGAAAAGAAACACCCTGGTCTGTTGATCCATATGTCTGCACAGTCAGATCTTCAATGTTAGCTGACTGATCGGGTGACATCACGTGCAGGTGTTGTTTGTCCGCTCCCGCATTTATATCACTGCTGAACACGTAGCGCACCGGTTTACCGAAACGGTCAAAATTCAAAATGTCCCGGTCAAAATGATCGCGATGGTTGTGGGAAGCGAAAACGAAAACGCGAAGGATGTCAGGGTCGAAAATTGCAGACTGAACACGGTTGATGTTCTTCTCCCGTTGATCACGATTCTGTGGGTCACTGTAAAAATCGAAAATCAGCAGCGTCTCACTCACTTTTACCAGATATCCACTATGAAATAAGTAAGTGACCTTCAATCCTGATGACATAGAGCTCCTCCTCGATCTATTGAAATTCCCCTGCCTGTCAAATGCCCTTGAACCAGCCGTATTTCTCACGCCATTGCGTATAACTGCCGAAAACCTCCGGGCTCTGTTTCGCCAGCTTGATCAGTCTGGGAACAGCGCGCTCTTTCGGCGGTAACTGATCTGCAGCAAAGCGGCTGAATTTCTTGAGATTATAGCAGGGAATCGATGCAAACATATGATGTTCAATGTGATATTCCATGTGCCAGTATAAAATCGAACTGATCGGATCAAGCAGGGCATCACCACAGCTGATCCGGTAATCCGGCTCATTGACCCGGCAGTTCGCGTGCTGATGAATACCACAGAGATAGGTATGGAACCCCGGACCATAAAAAGGCGCTAATGTTATGATGATGAGCAGGAACCAGTGGCCGGTCAAAATGGCAGCGGCTGCAAAGACGACATGAAAGATAAGAGAAATGACCGCAAATTGATGAACAGCTTTTCTATCCTGATCGTTTGCTCTTTCTAAGACAAATTGTTCCCACAAATCTAAACGATACCCTCGCTGCCGCCAGCCTTTGCTCGTCGGTTTCAGGGTAAATAGACGAGCCAGTGACACGACCAGCTGACGGAACCGAAAAACACCAAAAAACAGGAGTAGCACGGACTTGAGTCCGAGATCAACATAATTGGCGGTATCCTCACCATCACTGTTTTGAAAGAGTGTGTATCGATGATGGTACTGCATATGGCTGATCTTATAAAAATAGGGATTATACGGCCAATACAAAAGACCAAATAGAATAATAACAGATTGATTCAGCCATTTGCTCTTAAAGACGGTGTTGTGTGTCAGTTCATGAATACCAAATCCGAAATGGCCATAGATCATACCGTGCAGATAAAGTCCAAACGCAAGCAGCACCCACATTTGATTCAAAAAAGCAAAGTAGGAGAGAGCTGCGGTCAGCGCGATCAGGGTCAGAAAACTGATGGTCTGGACAAGTCCCTTCCAATTGCTTCGTTCGTTGAATCGCTTCAAATCCTCTCTCGAAATATCAACTTTAATCCAACGAACAGTTACGTGACGCCATTCCTCGAACGGGTTCCATACATTTGTCTTCTCCATACGCACCTCCTGCCACATTTCAATTTTCATTTTTTCATCTATAATTAACAGAGCAGTCTGCAATTGAACAATATAAATGATCTCATGAAGACTTACAGATACCCCGATCATAACAAGACATGACCTTCACTGTAAATAAGTTATCTTCAAATAAACAAACAACCGGCGTTTTGTTGAACCAACAACCTGAAACACCGGCCAGTCTGTCTTACTGCATTTGCAGCTGCGGGAATTGTCTGACACTGCTACTTGAGGAATTTGCCAAAGAAACCTTTGATATCATCCATGACATCACCGTCTTTATCAGCATCCAGAAGACTGGCAATACCGGATACACCTCCGGACAGCAAATCACATCAGAAAACATGAAGAATGGTGCTTATATTTATTCGATTCATCGTATCGATCATGAATGATCGTCTGGTCTTCCTTTCGTAATAGATGCAATATATGACATGTCCTTTCAGTGTATGACGCCATATATAGTGAGGTCAATTTGTTCGTTTACTATATCTATGGACATCAGAGCTGTTTCGATCTCTGAAGACTGTTGATTTTTGTACCTCAAATGCTTTCTGCGCATGCAAGTCACAGGTTGACATCTTTCAGTGCAATTCGTATAATTCGTGCATATTCATGAGACACATAAAATGCGAAACTGTTTGTTCAATCAGGTGCACAGCACCAGGCACCAACAACAAATTATCAGGAGGTAGCAACCACATGCATACACGTCGATTCCGTATTCTCACGTTAGTTCTCGCCCTGAGCATGGTTTTTCTCGCCGGCTGTACGGCAAAACCAACCGGAGGAACAGGCACACCGATCAAAATCGGTGGCATCGGTCCGCTGACAGGCGGCGCAGCCGTCTATGGATCATCAGTCGCCAACGGCGCTAAAATAGCACTTGAAGAAGTCAATGCGCTCGGTGGTCTGCAGTTCGAACTGAATTTTCAGGATGATGAGCACGATGCGGAAAAATCCGTTAATGCTTATAACACGCTGAAAGACTGGGGCATGCAGATCCTCTGCGGCACAGTCACCACAACTCCTGGAATCGCTGTTTCAACCGAGGCGTTCAAAGACCGCATCTTCACACTGACACCGTCTGCTTCTTCAACGAAGGTCATTGAAGGCAAGGACAATGTCTATCAGTTGTGCTTCACCGATCCCAACCAGGGAATTGCATCCGCCCAGTATATCGCTGACAACAAGCTTGGAACCAAGATCGCGATTATCTACAACAATGCTGATGCCTATTCAACCGGTATTTATGAAAAATTTATCAGTGAAGCTGCCGGTAATAATCTGGAAGTGGTCAGCACAACGACCTTTACCGAAGACACAGCCAACGATTTCAACGTTCAGCTGACCGAGGCGAAGAACGCCGGTGCCGACTTGATTTTCCTGCCGATTTATTATCAGCCGGCGTCCTTAATCCTCACCCAGGCCGATGCCATGGGGTATGCACCTAAATTTTTCGGTGTGGACGGCATGGACGGTATTCTGACCATGGAAAACTTCAATACCGAACTGGCCGAAGGGGTCATGCTTTTGACACCATTCGCGGCGGATGCCAAGGATGAGCGCACTGTTGACTTCGTTGCGAAGTATCAGGAAGCGTACAAAGAAATTCCTAACCAGTTCGCAGCCGATGGATATGACTGCATCTACGCTATTTACGAAGCCTGTACAAAAGCGGGAATCACAGCTGATATGGACGCCGCGACTATCTGCGATAAGATGATTGCCGCCTTTACCGCCAGTGATTTCAGCGTCGATGGTTTGACAGGTGAAAACATGACCTGGTCAAAAACCGGCGAGGTTGCAAAAGCACCTAAAGGTATGGTTATCGAAAACGGCGTCTATGTCGGTATGAACTAAGACTGACTGCTGATCGCCCTCTCAACATTTTAAACTGCGCCGGAAGAGGGCTGCCGTTTCGCACGGCGCTCTCTTTCTTCCGATTAGACTGCAGTATCAGCTTGATGAACCGAGGTAATCTATGACATTTCTTTCATATCTGATCAGCGGATTGAGTCTCGGCAGCGTCTATGCGATCATCGCACTTGGCTACACCATGGTATATGGCATCGCCAAAATGCTCAATTTCGCGCATGGCGATGTCATCATGGTGGGCGGCTACATGTCGTTTATCGCGACCGCTCATCTTGGCTGGCCACCGCTGGCTTCTGTATTGTTGGCTATGGTGGTTTGTACAGCGCTTGGCATCGTAATCGAACGGTTTGCTTATAAACCTTTGCGGGCTGCTCCCTCTTTAGCCGTACTGATCACTGCAATCGGGGTCAGTTATTTTTTACAGAACGCGGCATTGTTGATCTGGTCATCCAATCCTAAGAGTTTTACTTCAATCGTCAGACTGCCTTCCCTCAAACTTTTCGACGGTGAACTGACTGTGTCCAGTGTTGCAATCGTGACGATCATTTCGTGTATTATCATTATCATTGCTTTGACCTTTGTTATTGGAAAAACAAAAATCGGCAAAGCGATGAGGGCTGTTTCTGAAGACAAGGAAGCCGCCCAGTTGATGGGTATCAGTGTTAACCAGACCATTTCTGTCACATTCGCCATCGGCAGCGCTTTAGCAGCGATTGCCGGCGTTCTGCTTTGCTCAGCCTACCCCATCCTGATGCCTACAACCGGCTCAATGCCGGGTATTAAGGCTTTTACAGCAGCTGTTTTTGGTGGAATCGGTTCAATTCCAGGTGCGTTCTGGGGCGGTCTGCTGCTGGGGATGATCGAAATATTTGGCAAAGCCTACATATCGACCGAACTGTCCGATGCGATTGTCTTCTCGATTCTCATCATTGTCCTGCTGGTCAAACCAACAGGCCTGATGGGCAAGAAGATCAGCGAGAAGGTGTAGGTGATGCAAATGAAACTCAAATTAACCGGAACAAAGAGAACCCGCAGCAACGCCATCACCTACGGCATCGTCGTCCTGGCTTTTCTTCTGGTTCAAATAGTTGACGGAACCGGTAATCTGACCAGCTCCCTTCGTGGTCAGCTGGTCCCGATCTGCGCCTACATTGTGATGGCTATATCGCTTAACCTGACGGTAGGCATACTCGGCGAGCTCAGTCTGGGTCATGCCGGGTTCATGAGTCTCGGTGCGTTCAGCGGTGTTATCGTCTCTGTATCTCTGCAAGAAAGTATTGTTTCAGATCCAGTCCGATTGCTGGTTTCTCTTGTTATCGGTGCTGTTATTGCCGGCCTATTTGGTATTGTCGTTGGTGTTCCGGCTCTTCGGCTGCGTGGGGATTATCTGGCCATCGTCACACTGGCTTTCGGTGAGATCATCAAAAATGTCATCAACACACTGCATGTCGGCATAGGCCGGAACGGTCTGCGCATCAGTATGACCGATCAAGCTTCGCTGAACCTCGGCGAAGGCGGGACGGTGATTATTCAAGGTCCGATAGGTGCTGTTGGTATCAATAAAACTTCAACATTTACCGCCGGTATTATTCTGATCCTTGTCACATTATTCATTGTGCTCAACCTGGTCCACAGTCGCAGCGGCCGGGCAATCATGGCTGTCCGCGACAACAGGATTGCCGCTGAATCCGTTGGCATCAGTGTCACACGTTATAAGCTGACAGCATTTATCATTTCAGCTGCACTTGCTGGTGCTGCCGGGGCACTCTATGCGTTGAATTATTCAACGGTGGTCGCCCGGAAATTTGATTTTAACACCTCTATTCTCGTGCTCGTCTTCGTTGTGCTGGGCGGTATCGGCAATATTCGCGGTTCAATTATCGCTGCCACCGTCTTAACCGTACTGCCGGAAATGCTGAGAGCATTTAATGACTATCGGATGCTGGCCTATGCGATCATTCTGATTATCGTCATGCTTACCTCTAACAATGATCAGCTTAAGCAGCTGATCCAGCGGGCAACCAGTATTTTCCGGCGCAACAAAGATTCGCGACGTAAAGGAGAGGAGTCTACTCATGCCTAGCACCAGTAAAATGGTTCCGGTACCAAGCCGTGCCATTATTCCCGAGCGTGATCTCAATGCGACACCAATCCTGGAAGTCAGCCATTTGAGCGTTCATTTTGGTGGATTAAATGCAGTCGAGGATTTCAGCATCATCGTCGGGCGGACGGAAATCGCCGGTCTGATCGGACCAAATGGTGCCGGAAAGACAACGGTTTTTAATCTACTGACCAAAGTCTATCAGCCGACACGCGGTGCGATTCTGCTTGACGGCAACGATACTGCCGGGATGAACACTGTTCAGATCAGCCAGGCGGGAATCGCCAGGACTTTTCAGAACATCCGACTTTTCCAGTCGCTGAGTGTGGCAGATAATGTAAAAATCGGCCTGCACAATCAAGTCAAATACAGCACGATGAGCGGTATCCTCCGTCTTCCCAGCTTCTGGAGATCTGAACGTCGCGCACATGATGAAGCGATGGAACTTCTTTCAATCTTCAACATGCAGCACATGGCCAACTACAAAGCCGGTTCACTGCCATATGGTGCTCAGCGACGACTTGAAATTGTCAGGGCACTGGCTACACGACCTTCTCTGCTGCTGCTTGATGAGCCGGCAGCCGGTATGAATCCATCGGAAACCGAAGAGCTGATGGCCAACATCATCAAAATCCGTGATATGTTCCAGATCGCCATCATGCTGATCGAACATGACATGCGTCTTGTTATGGGAATCTGCGAAGGCATTGCTGTCCTCAACTACGGTAAAATCATCGCCAAGGGTACACCCGAGGAAATACAAGCCGACCCGGCTGTCATTGAAGCGTATCTTGGCCAGAAGAAGGAGGCTTAAGTGATGCTTACTGTTGATAACATCCATGTTTATTATGGGAGTATCCACGCGATCAAAGGAGTCTCCTTTTCAATCAAAAAAGGTGAAATCGTGACCCTGATCGGGGCGAATGGAGCTGGTAAATCAACGATATTGAATACGGTATCCGGAATACTCAAACCGAAAACAGGTTCCGTAATGTTTCAAGATAAAAACCTGATCGGTGTGCCAGCACACAAAATCGTCGCCGGCGGACTCGCCCAGTGTCCGGAAGGACGCCGTATTTTTCTCCAGCTCACTGTTGTTGAAAACCTGGAAATGGGCGCCTATACACGCCCCGGAAACGAACTGGCTGACAGTCTCGCTGATGTATTTGACCGTTTTCCGAGACTCAAAGAACGGCGCAATCAGATGGCCGGTACTTTATCGGGCGGTGAACAGCAGATGCTGGCCATGGGCAGAGCTTTGATGTCCAGGCCGACCCTGTTTATGCTCGATGAACCCTCCATGGGTTTGGCTCCTTTACTGGTCCAGCAGATTTTCTCAATCATCAAAGAACTGAATGATACTGGAACAACCATCTTGCTGGTGGAACAAAACGCGCAGATGGCCTTGTCTATCGCCGATCGTGGCTATGTTCTTGAGACCGGCCGGATTGTTATGACAGCGTCAGCGCAGGACCTCCTGCATGATGATAATGTACGCAAGGCCTATCTGGGCGGGACGTAAAAAAGTCAGACAGGACACCAACCCGACGGAGGTCGCGAGACCTCCGTTTTTTCTACCGAAAAAACATCTGGTTTGTGGTGGTTTAAACGGCGTTTTTTACTGTCAGCCAGGCCTTAAACCGATTAATCGTTTGATCTAATTCAAACAACTTCTACGGATATTTCCCCTGTGCTATGATCAACCTGATCTGAATAATAATCAATCTTCGGGGGGACGAATATGTACCGCATAGAGCATGATTCGATTGGTCCATGTCAGGTTCCGGCAGAAGCATACTACGGTGTTCATACGATGAGAGCCATAGAAAACTTCAGTATATCCGGTCGTCCGGTTCACCCACTGCTCGTTCAGTCAATGGTTGAAATCAAAAAGGCTGCCGCTGTGGTCCACAAGCAGACCGGCGGACTGGAAACACACATCGCTGACGCGATGATCGAAGCCTGTAACGATCTGTTGGCTGGTCGCTTCATTGATCAGATCCTCGTTGATGCGATACAGGGCGGAGCCGGAACGTCAACCAATATGAATGTTAATGAAGTCATTGCCAACCGTGCTTTAGAACGACTTGGTTACTGTAAAGGCGACTATCAGGTGATTCATCCGAACGACCAGATCAACCGGGGACAATCGACCAATGACGTTTATCCGACCGCCGGCCGCATGGCATTACTGAAGCTGCTGCCTGGCCTGTTGTCTTCACTCGATGAACTGATCAGAGCCATGGCGCAAAAGGCCTCCCAGTTTGACGATGTGCTGAAAATCGGGCGGACACAACTCCAGGATGCAGTTCCCATCCGCCTTGGCCAGGAATTCCAGGTCTGGCACGATGTCCTGCTGCGCGACGCTAAACGCATACGCTCCCTGGAGAATGACCTGCGAGTTGTCAATCTGGGAGGGACAGCTATCGGCACTTGCATCAATGCCGAGTCAACTTACTTGGAGAAAATCATCCCTACCCTTAATCAGCTGACCGGCCTCGATCTGCGCGCGGCCGACAATCTGATCGA
>JAAYBY010000337.1 GCA_012729935.1 Clostridiaceae bacterium
CCATATAAAACAGCTTAAACAAACTCCAATTATCCGAACAGTCCTGACAGCAATGGTACAAGCGCGATACCGATCAGGGCGATACCACCACCGGCCATGACTGTTCGGATAATTGGAGTTTGTTTAAGCTGTTTTATATGGATTAAGTATTTGATAAGAACAGAATTGATTGAGCGCAAGTATGAATTAGGTATTGACAAGATCTTTTTGCACTAAGAAAATTAAAATGAGTAGAATATTAATATTATTATGTTATTTGTGGTGGTTTATGTTTAAGAAAAAAAAGCGAAATCGAAATATATGCAACCCAAACGAAATCAAAGATAGTAAGCACTTAATTAATGAGTTGATTAAGTTATATGTTCATGGTCAAAAAAGCGCAAAACTGTCAACGTTTTTCCCAATTAGCCCTAAGTTTATTATAGATACTTACTCAAACGTTGCATTATTCCCATTCCAACCTGGAGTTAATTGTAGTATCCAGTCAAACAATTCATTTGCTTCATCGAGCAATATGTCATTGATTGATCTTGAATTGTCATATTCACAAGGTAACAGAGTATTTATTTCAATAATCAATCCAGGTTTTATTGAAGATCTAACAGAAAGAGAACTTATGGTTAGGGATAGAATATTATCCATTGCTTCAAGCATCATAAGTAGTAAAATGACTAATAAAGAGAAAGCAAAGATAGTGCATGATTATCTGATTGACACATCTGAGTATGATTCAGACCTGGTTCGGTACAAGCACACTACAGAAGATTCCTATACACCATACGGACTGCTATTTAATCATAAGGCAGTCTGTCAGGCTTACGCAGAAACATATATGTTATTAATGACAGTCATTGGAATTGAATGTTTTATAGTCACCGGCAAATTATTGACAAGTAGTGGTAATGCATCTGACAATCATGCTTGGAATATCATAAAAATCAACAATAAGTATGGCCATGTTGATGTTACAAGTGATAATCCTTATCCCAAAAGATTAGGATACAAGGCGAACGACTTTTTTTATGCTAATGATGACTTTATGGATAAAACACATATTTGGAGAATCGATAAATATCCCCTCTGTCCAAATCCAAACGAATTATGACCTAAACCTGACTTATTACCAAAATCTATTTCTCTTTTCTAGTTATATTAACTGGTATAGAAGTTTCATTTCCAGAAAGCTGCCAATTGGCGGCTTCTTTCATTTTGAAAGGAGGGGTCTACTCCCATGCAAAGTATGCTCGACAGTATAAACGAATGGCTAAAAGAGCTGCTGATTGAAGGGATCATCCTGAATCTGTCGGGTATGTTTGATCAGGTCAACCAGAAGGTCGGTGAGATTGCCGTTGATATCGGCACCACACCGGCCGGCTGGCACAGTGGTATCTTCGCAATCATCAGAAACCTGTCAGAAACAGTGATTCTGCCGATCGCCGGAGTCATTCTCGCTTTCGTCATGACCTATGAGCTGATCCAGATCGTGATCGATCGCAACAATCTGCACGAGATCGATACCTGGATCTTCTTTAAATGGATTTTCAAGACGTTTATCGCGGTCATGCTGGTTACAAATACTTTCAATATTGTCATGGGGATATTTGATATGTCGCAGAGTGTCGTCAGCAGCGCGTCCGGTATCATCGTATCCGACACAGCAGTCGATATGGCCAGTGTTGTCGTCGATCTGGAAGCCAGGCTGCAGGCGATGGAAGTCGGACCACTACTCGGACTTTGGTTTCAGAGCCTGATCGTAGGCTTAACGATGAATGTCCTTTCCATCTGTATCTTCCTGGTCATCTATGGCCGCATGATTGAGATCTATCTCGTTACATCGATCGGACCAATCCCGATGGCAACGCTCGCCAACCGCGAGTGGGGCAGTATCGGCCAGAATTACCTGCGTTCGCTGCTGGCACTCAGCTTCCAGGCTTTTCTCATTATTGTCTGTGTCGCGATCTATGCCGTGCTCATCCAGTCAATTGCTGCCGACGAGGACATCAGCGGCGCGATCTGGGGCGCGATGGGCTACACGGTCCTGCTGTGCTTCACCCTGTTCAAAACCGGCAGCCTCGCGAAATCAATCTTCAACGCGCATTAGGAAGGAGGCATCTATATACTGCCCAAGCTATGTAGATATGCTCTGAACAACTTCGAAGAATTCAGTACCTGGGTTATCTGGTATAGAACCATCAAATGAATCACGGGTATTTGCTTGGTCTATCTGTCGAATTGAATTTCTGATTGCATCATCTGTCTTTGCCTTCAGATGTGAGGTGTAATAATCAGCATTTTTCTCATAACAGGGGATGTAGTTACAAAGATCATCTATTAATTCCCGTTTGGATGTATATGTTCTGGTAGAGTACTTAAAATGGTTAAGAAACCAAATTTCAATGATCGGATTAGATATAATCAGTTTGGCCTCACTTTTACGTGATTTTTGCTTAATTTCAATAAGCAAGTTCTCCTTATAACCTTCAAAATCTCGATCACATATGCAAAAGGCCTTGTCACCATCGGATGGACTAAACGAATCATCGATCATGTCTTGAAGGGCTTGCCACATGTTGGCCGGATCTGTCTCGCGGCCGGATGTAAACTTCAAGGCAAACTTTTCGCCATAATCTTCGTTAATTGCTTTTAAGTAGAGCTTTTCTGTTTTATTGTTGCCTTCTAGCGATAAAAACATAATTGGCTTTCTTTTTCTGGTTCGTTTTCCCCGCTGTTTATCAGAAAATCGTCTCTTTTTCATTTGGCATAACCCTCCAAAATGGAAGGAATGGCACCAAACCTGCCTAACAAATACCCTTTCTTGATATTTTCTTCAGCCCTGACCGAAAACTCATCCAGAGAATACAATTCTGAAGCTCCGGTTTTTCCGGACTTATCAACGAAATAAATCTGGTCGCGGCGGAATATGTCTAAAGACATCAATTCCAGGTTATGTGTATTGAAAATCAACTGAGCATTTGAAGGGTTTAGATCCGGGTCATTAAAGTAACCAATGATATGCTTTACGAGTAGTGGATGAAGGCTGCGCTCAATTTCATCTATAACAACAGTTTCCCCCGTCGATAAAGCTTTCATCAGTATCGGAGCTAAAAAGAACAGGTTTTCAGTACCTCTAGATTCATCTGCTAAACTCACATGCACGACACTTGTTGATCCATCATCATTAGTAACCAGATGATCCATAAAAACGTTTTGCTTTTTCCCCTCGTGCATTTTTGCGTCTTTAGCTGCCTGATAAAGTGGCCCGAAGATCTGCATCAGATCCTGTTCGTTCATTGGTTCGGACTTAATCAGATAATCCTGAATATTGATGTCAGACTCTCGGAGCAAATCGATAACAAACTGATGAATCTTTTCGTCAGCATCCTTTTCAAACAAATTAAAGGCTATTTGATGAAGATGTTCTAATTCAGAGTAAGAATTAATACCTTTATCAAACCAGCTGTATGCCGGTTCAGTCCTGCTGTAATTCCAGACAGTAGCTGTCGATAAAAATAGCTTATTTGGTGTATTCTTATCTGCGATCTGATCAAGAGCACGTTTGTCTTTTGTGAAGTTATACTCGTTACCTTCACGTTCAAAAATCGTAGATGGTTTAGCGCTGTAATAAGCGTACAGATACTCCGACACGACTTCTGTCTGAGTGGCCGAGAAGCCATAAATATACTTGATCCCATCGGTAATAAAAACGAACTCAAAGCTCGTTGGTTTTGCAGCCATTTTCTTATCAAAAAGAAATGGCACTATTCCGCTTAATCGATCATTTTTCTGCAGCTGACTTGAAGTTCTTACCATCATGATTGCTGTAGTTAACGCTTTGAATAGATTTGATTTGCCAGCTGCATTCGCACCATAAATAGCAACTGTGTTAAGAACCTGTTCACTTTTATTCAGAATCGTCAGATTACCTGGATGGCTGGCATCCTTACTTGGAACAAGACTTAATGTGGCCTTGTCTTTAAAAGATTTGAAGTTCTCTACACTGAATTGAATGAGCATATAATCACCCCGTTCTTTATCATTCAGTACTATTATCATACACCTAAATTGCGATAAATCAACAATATTATCGTAAAATATGCAGAAAATTCGCAAATTTTTAGATAATAAAACATTAATGTAAATTATTAAACTAAACTGGAGCATTAATTTGCACTCGAATAAAAATCATTAAATCTCGAAATCCCAGAATAATTCACTCTATCTGCGAAAACTATTTCGGACTGACACCTCAATGCGCATTAGGAAGGAGACATCACATTGCCCTATGTACCCGTACCCAAAGATCTATCAAAGATCAAAACAAAAGTACTCCTCAATCTTACTAAACGACAAATTATCTGTTTTGGCAGCGGCGGCCTGATCGGCATCCCGCTGTTTTTTATTCTTCGCAAACCACTCGGACCAAGTAGCGCGACTTTGCTCATAATCATCGTGATGCTGCCATTCTTCCTGCTGGGCATGTACGAGAAAAACGGTCAGCCTTTTGAACAGTATCTACGCAATATTTACCGGCAAAAATTCCATCGTCCGAGTAAACGCCCTTATAGAATCGACAATTTTTATACAGCGATCCAGCGACAAATCAATCTTGAAAACGAGGTGAAACAAATTGTCCAACAAGAACAAAGCAAAACTAACTATCAGCAAAAGCGGCCAGCGGCAGATCACTAAGGCCGTGACCAGAGCCAAACCCACCAACCATAAACCCGACTCCGCGCAAAGGACGATCCCATATCAACAGATGTATCCGGATGGATTATGCCATGTCCACGGCAACACATATTCCAAGACAATTCAGTTTCTGGACATCAACTATCGTCTAGTCCAGGATTCCGACAAATCGGAAATATTCGGTGGCTGGTGCAAGTTCCTGAATTACTTCGATAGCTCCATCCACTTCCAGCTGTCTTTTTACAATCTGAAAAGCGAGCTGGATGAGGATTTGGCAGTATCGATTGCCCCTTACGATGACGCCTTCAACGATGTGCGGCAGGAGTATAGTGATATGCTGCAGAATCAACTGGCAAAAGGCAACTACGGCATTCGCAGGACAAAGTTCTTGTCTTTCGCAATTACAGCGGAAGATCTTAAACAGGCTAGACAAAAGCTTAATCAAATCGAGCTGGAGCTGCTGGCAAATTTCAAGGAACTGAGTGTGCCGGCTTACTCAGTCGCTGGCAAGTCACGTCTCAAAATCCTCTATAATCTCTATCATCCGCAGAGCATTCAACCGTTTCGCTTCGACTGGAAATGGCTGGCGCAGTCCGGCATGTCGACAAAAGACCTGATCGCGCCAACATCCTTTGAGTTCAAAGAGAGTCGGGCTTTCAAAATCGGTACCGCGAATTGCAGCGTGTCGTATTTGCAGATTCTGGCGCCAGAGCTATCAGACGATATTTTGCATGACTTTCTATCCATGAACAGCAGTCTTGCGGTCAACATACATATCGAATCGATCGATCAGACAGCTGCGATCCGGACTCTTAAGCGTAAAATAACCGATCTTGATAAGATGAAGATCGAAGAACAGAAGAAGGCTGTGCGCTCCGGTTATGATATGGACATCCTGCCATCAGATCTCGCCACCTTCGGCCATGAAGCGAAGCGCTTGCTGCAGGACCTGCAGAGCCATAACGAAAGGATGTTTCTGGTCACTTTCCTGATCATGAACATTGGCGACACAAGCCAGCAGCTGAAAAATGATGTCTTTCGCGCGGGTAATATCGCCCAGAGACATAACTGCACACTCCTGAGACTTGATTTCCAGCAGGAAGCAGGACTGTCCGCATCCTTGCCGCTCGCCATCTGTCCGCTTCAGCTGCAGCGGACACTGACCACATCCAGCACCGCTATTTTCATTCCCTTCATGACCCGTGAGCTTTTCCAGCAGACCGGCGAACCGATGTATTACGGCCTCAACTCGCTGTCTAACAACATGATCATGGTCGATCGCAAGCAGCTGAAAAACCCGAACGGCCTGATCCTGGGTACACCAGGCAGCGGCAAGTCTTTTGCCGCTAAGCGAGAAATCGTTAATGCTTTTTTGGTGGCAAAAGACGACATCATTGTCTGTGATCCGGAAGGCGAGTATCATCCGCTCATAGCGCGGTTGGGCGGCCAAGTCATTCGACTGGCGCCGGATAGTCAGCAACATATCAATCCGCTGGATCTGCATCTTGGGTACTCTGAGAACGACAACCCGCTCTTCCTGAAAACCGAGTTTATCATCTCGCTGTGTGAACTGGTGGCCGGCGGGCGCGGCGGGCTTCTGCCACAGGAAATCTCAGCAATCGACCGGGCTGTGCGCAAGATCTACCAGTCATATCTAAATGAGCCGACACCTGAAAACCTGCCGATTCTGGCCGACCTACAGCAGGCGCTGATGGATCAGGAATCAGACGAGGCCAGACAGATCGCCGACTCGCTTGAGATCTATGTTAATGGATCGCTGAATCTCTTCAACAAGCGGACCAACGTCGACATACATAACCGGCTGGTTTGCTTCGATATCAAAGATCTTGGTAATCAGCTCAAGAAGCTCGGCATGCTGATCTTCCAGGATCAGATCTGGAGCCGCGTGACCACCAATCGCAAGGCAGGCAACTGCACGCGCTACTACATTGATGAATTTCACCTGCTGTTAAAAGAACCACAGACGGCTGCTTACTCAGTTGAGATCTGGAAGCGCTTCAGAAAATGGGGCGGCATTCCCACCGGCATCACGCAGAATATTAAGGATCTGCTGGCCTCTCGTGAGA
>JAAYBY010000055.1 GCA_012729935.1 Clostridiaceae bacterium
ATCGTCCGGAAAGAAAAAACGAATGATAATGATAGGGGGCAGTGACAAAGAGCGCATCCGGGTCCGTGTGATCTTTAATCCACACGGCAAGCGATGAGTTGAGCTGGATACTGACCGTATTAACATTGATATTTTTTACGATGATCCATTCTTCAACACCTGTTATGGTTAACAAAATAACCAGAATCCCAACCAGAATGCGTTTCATGATCAGCGGCGCCTTAAATCTGCCGGTGACTGGCTCGCGCGGTAACATTTTTCTTTTTTTCTGCCAGATATGTGAGATCAGATCTGCAATGTAAATATTTAGTATGGCAATGGAAGCAATTAATAATTTATGATTCACAGTTACGTCAGGCGTGAGCGACACTGTGAATGTAAAAATGACGGGCATAAACAAGCTGATAATAACCAGTTTGCGTTCGGTCCCTTTCATTACGAAAGCCGCGATAACAAGTGGTATCAGGATTCCTGTTACGAGCAGCAAATATTTTAGAATTGCCAGGAATGAATCGTCGTCAGCCAGAAACCCAATGAGGATTGCTGGTTTGACCACCTGTGTGGCATGGCCGGAAAAAAACCGAGATTGGACAAGGGCAGAAGTGAGGGCAGTCAGCCCGAGCGTTAAGAAGCTAAGTCTGTTATTGGCAAAAAGTGCCAGCGGAACCAGGACGAGCAAAAGCCAAACCAGCGCTGATCCGTGCCAGTAGGGCAGGAAAAGCATAATCAGAAGAGCCGGAACCAAGCGCTTTCGATTTGTTGAAAGGTGGATCAGCCAGGTATCCCGCCGGAAAAAGCGGCTGATGCTATTGTTGGCCAGTCCTGTTTTTACATCCGGAAGGATCAGAAGGAGAACGATCAAGGCCAATGATAATCCCGAGAGAAAATGTCGTTGATTGGCATAGACATTAACACCCCAAAGGCCCCAGTCGTCATGCGTCGTGCTGCCGATGAAGGTCCGCTGGTTCAGAAGACTTTGCATGATGTTCAGTGTTCTGCCTGATTGATGAGCCTCCTGTAAAAGACCAACCAAATGAGACCAGAATGCAGTGGAGCTTCGAAAGAATAACAGCAAGGGTGTCAACAGGTAGGTAAACAGACGCCCTGTTAATCGATATGCCAGAGAACCGAGAAGCAGACAGAATGAAACCAGCGAAAGGATACTGGGCAGATTGATTGCCCACTCCATCGGTAAATCGAGAAAATACAGATTTGCACACAGGAAATAATACATAAAATGGTAGGAAATGCCGTCCCCGCCAAAATGCGGATATTGCGTTGGCCAGTTGCGCCCTTCGGAGAATGAAGCGGTTAAAGCTGTATGTGGGGCAAAATCGCCGAAAACAGAATAGCCGGCATGCAGGTAATCACCGGTCTGGTAGAAGGTATAGTGCATCAGCCAGTAGGCCAGAGCACACCAGAAGACAATGAGTAACACAAAACGAAAGCCGGTGCCTGACTGTATTGAGCGGACCAGTACGGGCCACTTCGATTGTTCAAAATGAAAACGTTGTCTGGAGAAATAAATGCCGAAAACCGTTATTGCGGTAATCATGATCATCAGATTGGCAACCAGCAGCGGGTGGACTGATTCCGGAAGCGCACGGTTCAAAGCAGCAGCAAACAGATAGGTGAGCCAGCTGTTGAGCAGCAGTCCAAGCATCAGGGAAGCAGAAAACTGAAAGAGAAAAGAGGGCCAGGGCGATGATGTTTTTTCAGTCGGATTGCATTGAAGCAAAAGATGGGGATCCGGGACCGCAGCATGAAAAATGATCCATCCGGTAAGCCAGGCCAATAAAATCCAGATCAGTGCAATCATGGCCGGTCAATTGGACCTTCAACGTCTTGTTCAACAGGACCAGCGGTCTCAGAGACAATGTAGCGCGGACGTCCTTTAACTTCCTGGAAAATTCGGGCAATATAGATGCCGATCAATCCCAGGCTGACCATGATGCATCCGCCGATCAAAAGCTGCAGCAGGATCACTGTTGTAAATCCTGTCTGGGCATGACCGGAGAAAAATGTAATCAGTGTCTGCACGATCAAAACGGCCGAAAAGATCAGCATGATCAGTCCCAGTATCGTAATGGCGTGCAGGGGAACAGCTGTAAAACCAGTGATGGCATTTAAGCTGAGAGATAACAGTTTGAAGGGCGACCACTTACTTCTGCCGGCCTTTCGTTCCGCAACTTCAAAATAAAAAACGGCTCGTTTAAAGCCCAGCCAGGCTGAAAGACCGCGAAAAAAAGTATCCTGCTCCTGCAAACGTCGCCATTGTCGGACAACGCGCTTGTCAAGCAGCTTAAAATCAGACGCGTTGCGTAGATCATAACCGGTCAGTCGATGAAACAAGCGATAAAAGAGAGATGCATTCATTCGACTGGTCAGAGACTCGCGTCCGCGTGATTTTTTTACACCCTCGACGATATCGTTACCGTCCTGCCACAGCCGGATCATTTCCGGAATATGTTCTGGCGGATGCTGTAAATCGCCATCCATCAGAATCACAGCGTCTCCCGTGACCTGGTCCAGACCGGCACAAATCGCTGCTTCTTTGCCAAAATTTCTGGACAGTCGAAGGCCGGAAAGCCGTTGGTTGTCTCGACAGGCAGCCTCAATGAATGACCAGGTTTCATCTGTAGATCCGTCGTCAACCATCAGGATTTCATAATCTTCACAAACAGACGAAAGGATCGGTACGACTGTATCGAGTGTGATCGGCACCATTTCCTGTTCATTATAAAACGGAATCAGTAAGGAGATTTTCATGACTGCCTCCACTGCTATTTTGATTAACATTTTACCACAGCAGACAAACAACGCTACAACTCTATTCATTTAATCATGAAACATAAACGAATTTCCCGGTTGGCATTGATCTGGCAGGTGGTTCAGTATACAATACAAGGTGGTTTTATGACCTTTGATAATTACGGCAGATAACTATTTTTTAGGAGCGTGACAAAATGACTATGCTGAAAAAGAACGTGACCGACATTGATGTGCGTGGTAAACGCGTGATCGTCCGAGTGGATTTTAATGTCCCGCTGGATAAAAAGACCGGTGAGATTACAGACGATAAGCGGATCCAGGCCGCATTGCCGACGATCCGTTACCTCATTGAGGCTCAAGCGAAAATTATTCTTGTATCTCATCTGGGACGTCCGAAAGCCGGACCGGAAGCAAAGTTTTCGATGAAACCAGCTGTTGATCGTTTATCTGAACTCATTGGGCAGCCGGTCACTCTGGCAGCCGATGTCATCGGTGAAGATGCGAAACATAAGGCAGAGCTTTTGCAGCCCGGTGATGTCCTGATGCTTGAAAACGTGCGTTTTCATAAAGAAGAGACGAAAAACGATCCTGTATTTGCCCGCTCTCTGGCCTCGATGGCTGAGATTTACGTCAATGACGCGTTTGGAACCGCTCATCGCGCCCATGCGTCGACAGCCGGACTGGCTCGCTATCTGCCCGCTGTTTCAGGCTTTCTGATTCAAAAAGAGCTTGATGTGATGGGCCAGGCCCTTCAGAATCCGAAAAGACCATTTGTTGCCATTCTTGGTGGCGCGAAAGTCTCGGATAAAATCGGTGTTATCGAAAATTTAATGGATAAAGTGGATACCCTGATTATTGGTGGCGGTATGTCGTATACGTTTTTTGCAGCCATGGGTAAGGAGATCGGCTGCTCTTTGTGTGAGACAGACAAGATCGATTTGGCAAAAAGCCTGATCGAAAAAGCGGAAAAACAGAACATCAATCTGCTTTTGCCGGTAGATACAGTAATTGCTGAAACATTTGCTGCCGATGCGCCTTCACAGATCGTCTGTTCCGGTAAGGTCCCTGAAGGCTGGATGGGACTCGATATCGGGCCGAAATCCATCAGTGAGTTTACAGAAGTGATAAAAGACGCAGCGACAATCGTTTGGAACGGGCCGATGGGTGTTTTTGAATTTGAAGCGTTCGCTGGTGGTACCCGCGAAATTGCCCGGGCAGTTGCAGATTCTGACGCTGTATCGATTATCGGCGGCGGTGATTCCGCTGCAGCGATTGAACTGCTGGGTTTTGCGGACCGTGTCACACACATTTCGACAGGCGGCGGTGCTTCGCTTGAATTTTTGGAAGGTAAAGTGCTGCCGGGTGTTGATGCGCTGCTTGACAAGAACCCTCGCCGCACAATGGCAGCAGGCAACTGGAAAATGAATGCCGGAACGCCTGCAGAAGCACTGAAACTGGTGGAAGCGCTCAAACCGGCTGTCGCGAAGGCGGCGTCCGAAGTCGTCGTTGCGGTACCGTATACAGCATTGGCATCGGTTGTGGAAGCCTGCTCCTACACAAACATAAAAGTGGCAGCTCAGAATTGCCACGATCAGGACAGCGGTGCCTTTACCGGTGAAATATCTGCCAAGATGCTAGCTGGAATGGGTGTTTCCCATGTCGTGATCGGGCACTCTGAACGGCGCCAGTATTTCGCAGAAACGGATGAATCAGTCAACCGTAAAATAAAAGCAGCTCTTAACTGGGGACTACGGCCGATTGTTTGCTGCGGAGAAACGCTGGATCAGCGTGAATCAGGTGAAACCCTGTCCCTGATCCATAGTCAGATCGTCGCTGCATTTGAGAATCTCACGATTGCTCAAGCTGCTTTTGTAACGGTTGCTTACGAGCCCATTTGGGCAATCGGAACCGGCAAGGTAGCAACTGATGAGCAGGCGCAGGAGGTCTGTGCCCAGATTCGCAAAACAATTTCCGAATTATATGATGAAGAAACAGCTGCATCGATGCGCATACTCTACGGTGGATCTGTTAATGCAGCCAATGCTTCCGGTCTTTTTGCGCAACCGGATATTGATGGCGGACTGGTCGGCGGTGCCTCGTTGAAGTCAGATGACTTTTCGGTTATTTGTCTTGCCGGTCATGCCTGATGAGAGATTAGAAGCAATTGACAAAAGAGCCACGGTTAACGCGGCTCTTTTCTGAAAGGAACAGATGATATGGCAAAATTAAGCAAGCGTCCCGTCGTATTGATGATTCTCGACGGATTCGGATATAACCCGTCCGAAACCGGTAACGCGGTCATGGCTGCAAAGACGCCAAACATTGATCATTTGCGCAGTCAGTATCCCCACACCTTGATCCGCACCAGCGGAATGGATGTCGGTCTACCGGAAGGGCAGATGGGAAATTCGGAAGTCGGTCATACCAACATGGGCGCAGGGCGGATTGTCTATCAGGAGTTGACTCGAATTACTAAGGCGGCCGAAGAGGGTGATTTCTGCCGTAATGAAGCATTAACCGGTGCGGTTGAGAATTGCCGCAACCACGGCTCGGCACTTCATCTCTTCGGACTTCTGTCAGACGGAGGTGTTCACAGTCATAACACGCATTTATATGCCCTGCTGAAGATGGCACAAGAAGCTCAGCTTCCGAATGTGTTTATTCACGCATTTTTTGACGGCAGAGATGTACCGCCGGATTCGTCGCTCGAATTTACCCGTCAGTTGATTGACATGATAGATGAAATTGGTACCGGTAAAATCGCAACACTAGCAGGTCGATATTATGCGATGGATCGTGACAACCGCTGGGAGCGGGTTGAAAAAGCTTATCGAGCGATTGTCTGCGGTGAAGGTGTGCAGGCAGAGGACCCCCTGGCGGCAATTGAAGCATCTTACGCGGCAGGCATTATGGATGAATTCGTTTTGCCGACTGTCATCACAACGGATGGCCGGGCGACCGGTTCTGTTCAGGCAAACGACTCTGTCATTTTTTATAATTTCAGACCCGATCGTGCCCGTGAGATTACACGCGCCTTGAAGGATCCGGATTTTTCCGGATTTTCAAGACCGCAAGGGAGCTTTCCTCTTTACTACGTCACGCTGACACAATATGATCAGGAATTCGATGCGTTTCCCGACCTTCATGTCGCTTATCGACCCGAATCTCTGGCAAATACATTGGGATCGTGGATTTCGGACCATCACTTGACGCAGCTGCGGATCGCCGAAACTGAAAAGTATCCGCATGTGACGTTCTTTTTTAACGGAGGAGTTGAAAAAGAATATCCTGGAGAGGATCGTTGCCTGATTCCATCACCTTCGGTTGCGACGTATGATTTAAAACCGGAAATGAGCGCTGATGAGGTTGCAGAAGAAGCCGTCAGAAGAATCCAGTCTGAAAAATATGATGTGATTATTCTGAATTTTGCCAACTGTGACATGGTGGGTCATACCGGATTCTTTGATGCCGCTGTCAAAGCAGTTGAAACAGTAGACCGCTGTGTCGGACTGGTTGTAGATGCTGTTCTTGAGAAAAAAGGTATTTTGCTTCTAACAGCAGATCACGGCAATGCAGAGCAGATGATCGATCCGGCCTCGGACGGCCCGTTTACCGCACATACAACCAATCCTGTTGAACTGATCATTGCCGGTGCCGGATCCTGTGATCTGATGGAAGGCCGCCTGGCAGATATCGCACCGACGCTGCTGCATTTGATGGAACTCCCGGTTCCGGATGAAATGACAGGTCGAAATTTGGTTGTTTGCCCCTGAGGGGCTATGGTATAATATGGTTTGCCCTAACAACTATTGCTCGAACGGGCAATGAAAAATAAAGGAGAATTTTCATGGCAAAAACAAAGAAGTACATGACCATGGACGGCAACACTGCTGCTGCCTACACATCGTATGCCTTCACTGAAGTGGCTGGCATCTATCCGATCACGCCATCTTCGCCCATGGCTGATTATATCGACCAGTGGGCTCAGGAAGGCCGGAAAAACATTTTTGGACAGACAGTCAACGTCGTTGAAATGCAATCAGAGGGAGGCGCTTCGGCTGTTGTTCACGGATCACTGGCATCAGGTGTTCTGACAAACACCTATACGGCGTCACAGGGGTTACTCCTGATGATCCCGAACATGTATAAGATTTCCGGCGAACTGCTGCCCGGCGTATTCCATGTGTCAGCACGTACCCTTGCGGCGCATGCGCTCTCCATTTTTGGTGATCATTCAGATGTTATGGCCTGTCGTCAGACAGGATTCGCCCTTCTTGCCGCCTCAGGCGTTCAGGAAACAGCGGATCTGGCTGCCGTTGCACATCTGGCCGCTATCAAAGGGCGTGTTCCGTTCCTTCACTTTTTTGACGGTTTCAGAACATCTCATGAAATTCAGAAAATTGAAGTCATGGATTACGATGATCTCGCTAAACTGGTTGATATGGATGCCATCAAGGCGTTCAGAGATCGCTCATTGAATCCGGATCATCCGACATTACGTGGATCCGCACAAAACCCTGATATTTTCTTCCAGGCGAGAGAAGCGAGCAATCCGTTCTATGACAGGCTGCCCGGTATCGTTGAGCAGACCATGAAAGAAATCAGCGAGTTGACCGGCCGCGAATACAAACTGTTCAATTATTACGGTGCTGCAGACGCTGAACGTATCATCATTGCCATGGGATCAGCCTGTGAAACGATCAAGGAGACCATTGACTTCCTGAATCGTAGAGGTGAAAAAGTCGGTATGGTTCAGGTTCATCTGTACCGCCCGTTCTCGATTGAGCGCTTGCTGGAAGCGATCCCTGCTACCACACAAAAAATTGCGGTTCTGGATCGAACCAAAGAACCAGGAGCTCACGGTGAACCGCTGTATCTTGATGTTTGCGGTGCTTATGCCGGCAAGGCAAATGCTCCGGTTATCGTTGGCGGCCGCTACGGCCTTGGATCGAAAGATACAACACCCGATCAAATTCTGGCCGTATACAAGAATCTGACTTCTGAACAGCCGCGTAATGGATTCACAATCGGCATTGTCGATGATGTTACAAATCTTTCGCTGCCGGTCGAAGAGTCAATCGATGTTGCTGGAAGCAAAACCATCGCTGCCCGCTTCTGGGGGCTTGGTTCAGACGGTACGGTTGGTGCCAATAAAAACTCCATCAAAATCATCGGTGATCACACGAATCTGTATGTTCAGGCTTATTTCTCTTACGACTCCAAAAAATCAGGCGGAGTTACCATCTCCGATCTTCGTTTTGGAGAAACGCCGATTCGTTCAACCTATCTGGTCAACAAGGCTGACTTTGTTGCCTGTCATAACCAGACTTATGTCGATAAATATGACATGCTGGCAGCTTTAAAGCCTGGAGGAACATTCCTGCTCAATACCCAGTGGACAGATGAAGAGTTGAATGAAAAACTGCCTGGCAGCATGAAACGCACCATCGCTGAAAAGAAAATTCGTCTCTACGCGATTGACGCTGTAACAATTGCTTCTGAAATCGGACTGGGCGGACGTATCAACACAATCTGTCAGGCAGCCTTTTTCAAGCTGACAAATGTTATTCCCGTTGATCAGGCCGTTGATTACATGAAAAAGGCAATCGTCAAATCATACGGATCAAAAGGCGATGAAATCGTTAACATGAACTACGCTGCTGTTGAAGCCGGTGTTGATTCAGTTCGCGAAGTGAACGTGCCGTCAGATTGGGCTGCTGCTGCAGATGCACCGGCCGCGGAACGTGACGTACCAGGTTTTGTCAAAGATGTTGCAGATGTCATGAATGCACAGCGTGGTGACCATTTGCCTGTCAGCGCATTCAAAGGCCGTGAGGACGGAACATTCCCACAGGGCACCTCCCAGTATGAGAAGCGGATGATCGCCGTTCAGATTCCGATCTGGGATGCTGAAAAATGCATTCAGTGCAATCAGTGCTCACTGGTTTGTCCGCATGCTGCCATTCGCCCGTTCCTGCTGACCGATGAAGAAACTGCTCGTGCACCGGAAACTTTTGAAACCAAAAAAGGTATGAAACCATATGATCAGTACCAGTACAGAATTCAGGTTTCAGCTATGGACTGCACGGGTTGCGGTTCCTGTGCACAAACATGCCCTGCCAGAGGAAAAGCGCTCTTTATGCAGCCGATTGGCGAGCACTTGATCGAAGCTGATCACTGGACATTCGCCCAGTCGCTCGCTGAAAAAGAAAACCCGATGGGTGTTAACACCGTCAAAGGCAGTCAGTTTGAGAAACCGTTGTTTGAATTTTCAGGTGCTTGTGCCGGATGTGGTGAAACGCCTTATGTCAAGCTGATCACTCAATTATTCGGTGATCGGATGCAGATTTCCAATGCGACGGGCTGTTCATCCATTTATGGTGGTTCAGCACCCTCCATGCCTTACACCATGAACAAACACGGACACGGTCCGGCATGGGGCAACTCATTGTTTGAAGACAATGCTGAACATGGATTGGGTATGCACCTTGGTGTTAAACAGATGAGAAACAGATTGGCAGACTGGCTTAAGGCTCTGGTCGAGCTGAACCCCGGAGAAGCCATCGAAACAGCCGTTGCAAACTGGCTGGATGCCAAAGAGGACGGGTCAACAACACGTCAGGTCAGTGATTCTCTGGCAAGTGTCCTGAAAGCTTACAAGGGCAGCGACGATCGTGTTCGTGAACAGATCAAGAAAGTGCTTGAGATGGAAAGCTATTTTGTCAAACGCTCGACATGGATTGTCGGTGGAGACGGCTGGGCTTACGATATCGGATACGGCGGTCTGGACCATGTTCTGGCTTCCGGCGAAGACGTCAATGTTCTGGTACTCGATACTGAAGTCTATTCCAATACCGGCGGCCAGGCTTCTAAATCAACACCAACCGGTGCGATTGCTGAATTCGCTGCGGGTGGAAAGGCGATTAAGAAGAAAGACCTCGGCATGATGGCAATGAGCTATGGCTATGTCTATGTTGCACAGGTCGCAATGGGTGCAAGTCAGAATCAGACGTTGAAGGCATTTGCTGAAGCCGAGCGTTATCCGGGTCCTTCGCTGGTTATCTGCTATTCGCCGTGTATCAATCATGGTATGCGTGGTGGCCTGACGGTCTCACAGCGACGCGAAAAAGAAGCGGTTGACGTGGGTTACTGGCACCAGTATCGTTTCAATCCAACGCTGAAAGAAGACGGCAAGAACCCGTTTGTTCTCGACTCAAAAGAACCAAAAGGCGATTTTGCTGAATTCCTGAAACAGGAAGTCCGGTATTCCGCCCTATACAAAAAGTACCCTGCTGAAAAAGTCGATGCCATTTTCGAACAGGCAGCACTGGCAGCAAAGGACCGTTACGATTCGTACAAGAGACTGGCTTCTTACGAGGACTGATCGGCGGCTGCCATAATTGAACGGGTCTAACAGACACAATTAATTCAGAACATGTTATAATAAAACCCCGTCCGGTTGCAGGGCGGGGTTTTATCAATATACATTGGTTGACTAAAAGCCAGGCGGATCATGGGGGTTCCATTTCATGCAAATCGACGAAAGCAGAAAACTGTTATTGTCAGATACCATGGTACCGGATCTTTTCATTTTAGAATATCTTCCGACACTGAGTGGTATTGCGGTTAAAATATATCTTTTCCTGCTATTGACTGTACGAACCAGCCGGATACTCACAGAACAGGATCTGGCGCGGCGACTTGGTCAGGAAGCGGAAGCTGTACGAACAGCGTTGCTGGAACTGGCTTCAGCCGATCTTCTGCATTACAACGATGAGAAAATTGAACTCATCGATATAAAAGCAGCCGAAATTGAGCGTCTTTATCGGCCAAGGACGGCAGCGCCGCCGCACGAAACTGAACGTGCTCAGAAGCGTTTTGATCAGCGTGAAAAACTGATGGGCGATATTGCGAGAACATTTTTCCAGGGCATGATGTCTCCATCCTGGTATGGTGAGATTGATTCATGGTTTGATCGTTATGGCTTTGAGCCTGAGGTAATCTACGCGCTTTTTCAGGAATGTGCCAGACGCAATAAACTAGACAGCAAAGCTTACATCAGCAAAGTGGCTGAAAACTGGTCAAAGCGGGGAATTATTTCATTCAATGATTTAAATCAATATTTTCTTGATTATGACAAGGTCAGCAAGGCGTCGCGCAAGATTGGTAAAAAGCTGAGAAAAAATATGACCGAATATGATGAAGAAATGGTAGCCAGATGGATTGAGCAGCTCGGTTATGATTTCGACATTATTGAACTGGCTCTCCGTAAAACAACGCGGCTCAGCCATCCCAACCTGTCATTCATTGATCGTTTGCTTCAGGAATGGTTCGAGCACAATCTTCACGATGCTGAAGCAATACAGGCTTATGAAACGGAAAAAGCCAAGCAAATCACTCAACAAAGAAAATCACAGGTTGGACATACTGTCAGTCAACAGAATCGTGGCAATTTTGAGCAGCGTGATTATTCGAGCGATTATCTCAACAGTTTTTTTGAGCCGGTTACGCTAGACGATGATACCGTCGATCGTCAGGCCGGCGATACAATTGATCTTGAGACGTTGATGAAACAGACCGAGCAAGTCGATCGACAGTATGAGACATCCAACAGCAGTCAAGTAAACGGAATAACTGGAGAAAAGGAGCCGAATACAAAATGATACGCTCCATAGCACGTGAAATCGCTCAGATATACGAACAAAAGAGGCAGCTGGCAGAAAAAAGTCGTGACTCGCAGGTTGCAGCCATTTACGCAGAATACCCTGAGATTGAGTCAATCGATCGTGAACTGGCAATCGCTGGTGCTGATTTGCTTTTGGAGGCCATTGATCCTGGTCGGCCAGCCAATGCCGCCAGACGAATTCGAGACCTGAAACGACGGAGAGTCGAGTTATTGAAACAGTATCAGATACCGCTGCACTTTGATCAGGTGCGGTACAGCTGCAGCCGCTGTCAGGATACCGGATATATTGACGGAAGCAACTGTCGCTGTTATCAGGCTGTTCTTGTGCCGCTCCTGACTGATGAATCCAATATGACACATCTGCATGGCATCTCTTTTAAAACTTTTGACCCATCCTTATTTTCGAATCAGACAAACCCGGAGACTTACCAATCTCCACTATCACCGCGTCAACAAATCATGGGCTTGAAAAAAGCAGGGGAACGGTTTGTTGAATGTTTCGATGATCCTGAAACACGCAGCATGTTGTTCATCGGGAAACCGGGAACCGGAAAGACATTCCTGATGGCTTGCATTGGACATGCATTGCTGCAGCAGGGGCATTCTGTGCTCTATGTTTCTGCCCCTGGCTTGTTCGACTGGTGGCAGAATCATCGTGTTCTATTAACCAGCTTTAATCCAGATCCGGTTCGACTTGAAAACAGTCTTGCTTTCCAGAGCAGTCTTTTTAACAGCAGTTTGCTGCTGATTGATGACCTGGGAACTGAATCGGCGTCGAATGCCCGATACGGAGATTTACTGTCGATCATTGACAACCGTCATGGTGCCGGACGTAAAATCATCATTTCCAGTAACATTGATCCGGCTCAGTTTCGCGATCAATATGATGAACGTCTGTTAAGCAGGCTGATCGGTGGATTTTCTGTTTACCGGTTCTTTGGTGAAGATGTCCGCCTAAAACGGAGTGAACGCCGTCGTTAATCCCCCAAACTGCTGTCCGGCTTAGGATCGAGCGCAATACATGACTGATCGGCAGCATATTCGACAGGTGATACGTGACTTTCCCGGGGAGGAAAACATGAATCATGACGCTCTTCCAGACGCATTCTCTGGTTGAGGCGTTCAACATCCTGACTAAAAAGTGCAGGCTTGCTGGAAAGCCACCTGAGTGATCCGCTGACAGTCCAGCATCTGACAGCTGCCGGTATCAACAACGAATCACCGCGAAACAACTGCTCCGTGATCTGATGACCTTGCTCAAGCTCGTAAGAGAAAATCCCGCTCCCGTCAACTATGGTCATGGTGCTGAATCGGCTGCCGTCGTGCTCGAATGAACAAGAACCATCCAGTGAGAGCTCATCGACGCAAAAATAGCGGTTTAGAACAAGATGGCGTCGGATCAGGGACCCTTCTTTGAAAAAAAGACCGCGAATCAGCTTTGCTGACGGATGATCAAACTGGATGACATCGAGAGCCTGTTCGATATGAAGCGGTCGAGGCTGATTATGATTATCTAACCGGTTGTAGTCATATAAGCGAAACGTCGTATCGGCATTCTGCTGAATCTCGCACAGAAGAATACCTTTTCCGATCGCGTGAACCAGTCCGGGCGGAATATTAATCACATCACCAGCCTGCACATCAAGATAGTACATATGTTCCAGACATGTGTTCAACCGGAGAGACGTCACGAGTTTATCGCGTGTTGTACCAGATTTCAATCCTGCGATAAGTCGAGATCCCGGTTGGGCAGCTACGACATACCACATTTCACTTTTACCGGTTTCACCCTGTTGATGCAACGCTGCATAATGATCATCCGGATGAACTTGAATAGAAAGGTCGTCGTGTGCATCAATAAATTTAATCAGTAATGGAAAACGACGCGTATCTGCTACAGCGGAACCCAAAAGCTTGTGTCCAAGCGTTCGACATGCTTCAGTCAGAGGCATACCAGCCATTACGCCATTTGAAATGATGGACACACCACTTGGATGTGCCGATATCTCCCAGCTTTCGGCAATGTTGTCTGACTTGGGCAGAGACTTTCCTAAAAGAGCGAGCGATCGTCCACCCCAGACAGTCTCTTTATAAATAGACGTAAAACGCAGCGGATAATACATGGAGTGCCTCCAGTGACAACATCAGATAGATACTGACCGAAGTTATTATATCATAGTTAAAGTGTGGTTCTGGTTGTTTGAATGTTTGCTTTTTGGCATAATGAATCAAGACATCGAAGATTACAGTTGATAAGACTATCTGGAGCGGCACATGATCGGAATTAAAAACGGCATTGACATTATGCATATCAATCGGATCCAAAAAGCAGTTGAACGGCTGGGCCGTCCTTTTCTCGAACGAATCTGGACAGCAGCAGAATTGTCTGCCTGCCTGGCTGATGTATTTCCTTATTCTGATCAGACATTTGCTTCTCTGTCTGTACGGTTTGCTGCCAAGGAAGCAGTTGCCAAGGCACTCGGAACCGGTATTGGCGGTAAACGGGTCAGCTGGACCGAGATCAGCGTTTATTCATCGGCAGACGGCCAACCTCAGATCATGTTGACGGGAGCTGCTCAACAGTGCTTTTCAGCGATGGGTGGGTTCTCAATCAGCATCAGTTTGACGCATGAAGGAGGCATTGCGCTAGCGCAATGCGTTCTGCTGTATCGTGAGACATCCAGATGAGCCGGAATAGACAAACGAAAAAGACGAAAACAATAAAAGGCAGACGAGGCGTGACTGATTCCGTTAGTCGCAGTCCGCGACAGGTTGAGCATTATTGGAACTTTTATAAGAAAGGTCTTTATGTATCAAAACCTGTTTCACGTCTTCCGGGCTGGCTGCTGCCGCTGCTGGCAACACTGCTCATAATTGCACTGGTATTCTGGGGTATTCCGCAGATCATCAGCAGAATCCAAAACAGTCAGACTGAGCCGACAATTCCTGAAGAACAGGTAAATGACCGTCTTTATGGTCCGCAGACACGTGTGGTAATCAAGCCGGTTGCAGATCTGTTTGACCAGCCTGACCTTAAGGCAAAACGGATTACTCAGCTGCTATATCAGGAAACCGTGACCAGGCTGGACGTTGACTGTCCGCCAGGTTTCATTGCGGTTGAGTTTCAGGAAACAGTAACAGGGTATATGCTGATCGATGATCTGACAGAAGATTGTTCAGCAATTGAACCGGCTGATTACGAATACCGGGCTGTCGTGACAGCACCGACAAAGCGTGTTATGTCTCATGCTGAAAAGGGGACCTTGTTGATAGAAGTGATGATGGGTACACAGCTCTTCATTGATTACCGCGGAGCCGGGGTCTCAAGCGTCCGCCTGTCAGATGGCACAACCGGTTGGATCAGCGAGGATAGCGTTGTCATTTTACCGTCGAATGCCGCTATTGAAATGCCTTTTGAGCCTGCGGATGCATTTTGCCATTCAGCACTGATATTTCTCCAGACAACTGCTTTAGATTACGGTATGAGCATTCGCGGAATGTCTGTTGAAGGGATTGTTCACCTTGCTGCACGAATCAACGGATTGACTGTTCCAAGAACGGTAGAAGGATTGTTAACAGCCGGAGTATCCTTGCCGCTTGTCAAGGATCCGGAAACAGGCCATGCCGATATCAGTCAGTTAAAGAGAGGAGATCTTATCTTTTTTGCAGAACAAGCGGAACAACAGCCTCGTGTCGGCATACTGATACAGACCAATCAAGTTCTTTATACCGGATCCGGCCAAACCAGCATTCGATTGATTGATCTTGAACGGGAAGATCAGCTCAAGCTTACGATTAAAGGTGCCAGACGAATTTTCCCATGAAAAAGAGTGCCGTCATCGGGCACTCCCATAATTCATTTCTGCTCCACTGATACTCTGTTACGAGATCAGTCGGTTCTTATGCCCTCTGGACAGCTTTAGACCGCAGGCATCTTGTGCAGACGTGCATTGTTTTGGGTGTACCATCAACAACCACCTTCACTTGTCGGACATTCGCTTTTTGTCTCACCAATGCCCTGCGTGAAATCTGGGAACGGGTGATGCTGATTTTTCGACCAAAAAACATATCTTTTTGGCAGATATCACATTTTGCCATCTTGTACACCTCCTTTTTTTCTTGCAAACGTGCAGATGAAATCTTACCATAGCGGACGTTAAAATGCAAGATTATTTGTTAAATGTGTTTGTTTTTATCTATTATTCAACTTAAGCGTCAGACTGTGTTGTTTGCCCGGACACAAGCGCCGGAGCAGGGGTCACCGGATCATCTTCCTGTCGGGATCGCTTCGGATAACCATCCGTTCCTTCTGCCAGCGGCAGTCCGCGCAAGATGGCGTGGGTCGGACAAACTTCAAGGCACTTATTGCAATGCGTACAGAGATTCGGATCAATGACTGCCAATGGTCCGTCCATCGTAATAGCGCCAGAAGGGCAGACTTTGAAACATCTGCGGCAGCCGATACAGCCAACCGTACAGTTTTTTCGTGTCTGGCCACCCGGCCACTTATTCTTGCAGGTGACTGTATAAGCGTTATAATGCTTTGGCATCATTTCGATCAGGTTTTTGGGGCATGCAGCGACACACAGTGTACAGGCTCTGCACAGATGACTGTCGATATGAGCAATGCCCTTTGAGATATAGATAGCGCCATACGGACAGACTGCAGCACAATCACCGAAACCAATACAGCCATAGGTGCAGGAATTGGGCCCGGAAAACGTGTTTTGTGCAGCTGCACACGTTTCAACGCCATGGTAAGCAAACCGTTTGCTGGTGTGATCAGTGGTTCCCTGACAGTGAATATAGGCAACTTTTGGTGTGAATGAAGGGACTGCCTGACCCAGAATGGCAGCCAGTTCAGCAGCAGTATCGCTGCCGCCTGGAGAGCATTTGCTGACATCCGTATCCTGGCCATCACGAAGTGCCTGCGCATAACCGTCACAACCGGAATAGCCGCATGCGCCGCAATTGACGCCGGGCAAGGCTGACCGGACTTCCTCAAGCGTCTGGTCGACCGGCAGGGCGAAGACTTTTGAGGCGATCACCAGGACGATGCCCAGAATTAATGCTATGGCAGCTGCTATGCCAACCGGAATCAGAATGGCAGGCAGCGATATGAGAACCACAGTAAAAAGCATGAAAGACTCCTCCTGACTGCCAGTAAACAGGCTGGCAGAGATAATAGTTATTTAAAGATGTTCTCAATCAGTCCTTTAAATCCAAAGAATGAAATTGAGACAAGTGCAGCTGAAACAAGGGTTATTGGTAGTCCTTTAAAGAACTTTGGTACGTTTGCCTGATCAACTTTTCTGCGGACGCCGGCAAACAGGAAGAGTGCCAGCATAAAACCAAGACCGGCACCAAGGCTGTTGACAATCGAGGACCCAAACCCGTAGGTTTCATCAATGTTCAAAATTGTAACACCGAGAATGGCGCAGTTAGTTGTGATTAGCGGCAGAAAAACGCCCAGAGCCTTGTAAAGCGGAGGCACTGCTTTCTTTAAAAATATTTCAATAAGCTGAACAAGCGACGCGATAACAAGAATAAAAATCATTGTCTGAAGATAGGCGAGATCATTTGGCAACAGCAAAAGGTGATAGATCGGCCAGGTAATGACTGTCGCCAGAACCATGACGAAAATGACACTCATACTCATGCCCATTGCGGTTTTCAAATTTTTTGAGACACCCAGAAAGGGACAGATTCCAAGGAAGCGTGACAAAACAAAATTGTCAACCAGAATGGCACTGAATAAAATGATGAGGACTTCTTTCATGCCTGTGCACCTCCGTTATTCTCAACCGATTCTTCGTCCTGATTTTCATTTTGCAGAGATAACATAGCCATCCGCTTCATGGCTTCAGCTTCCTGTTGCGGATCCTGTGGGCCGTTGCGTCCAAAACTACAGCCGCCGCATAAGAGACATGCGGTTCTCTCGGATATCGCTCCGACGCACACATCGCCTTCAATCTTATTTTTCTTTTCAAATTTTTCCGATAATTTTTGCGCCAATGCAATCAATATGCCAAAAGCGAAAAAACCACCTGGCGGTAAAATCATGATCAGCATTGGTTCTATCGATCCTCCTGCCTGGATGAACGGGATGCTCATATTCATGAACGTACCGTTTCCGATAACTTCGCGGATCGAACCCATCAGAACAAGTGCAGCCAGAGATCCGATCCCCATGCCAAGACCGTCCACGAGTGAAGGAAGCACGGGGTTTTTGCTGGCGAACATTTCTGCCCGGGCCAGAATGATGCAGTTAACTGTGATCAGAGGAATAAAAATCCCCAGTGAATCATTCAATTCGGGTAAATATGTTTGCAGCAGAAGCTGAACGAGTGTTACAAAACCAGCAATAATAATGATAAAAGATGGAATCCTGACTTTTTCCGGTATGACTTTTCGTAAGAGTGACACAACCAGATTTGAGCCGATGAGTACAAAAATGACAGCGGCTCCCATACCGAGACCGTTTTTGACAGATGTAGTGACTGCCAGTGTCGGACAGCAGCCGAGAAGCAGGCGAAGTACCGGATTTTCCTTAACGATGCCTTTGGTGAACTCCTTATAGAGACTGACCTTTGTTTTCGCCATGATTATCGGTCCTCCTGTTCTAATGTCTGAAAAAATTGAATCGCGATATTGACAGCATCCGTGACTGCACGCGAGGATATAGTCGCACCGGATATCGCATCAACTGCATGTGCGTCAACCGGATTCTTTTCGATGGAGAAAAGTTGATCCGCCGTTTGATCGGAAAACTGCGCGGCAAATGAGTTCTGCTCTACTTTTTTCCCAAGACCCGGCGTTTCCTCATTAGCCAACACGCGGATGCTCATAACGACACCATCCGGACTGATAGCCACCATCACAGGGACAAAACCCGCGTACCCACGCTTTGCGCCGACTATTATGTGACCGATTGTTTGACCGCTGGCGTCAAGTGCCTGAGTCCATTCTGTCAGACCATCCGGCCATGTTTCACCATCGACCGGTGCCATAACGTCGAATGTTGCGGCATCCGGATACATTGCCTGGCGGTTTTCATTAGCCGCCAGTTCTTCCTGTCGAAGCCGTTCTTCACGTGTTGCCTCAAATGTCAGTGAGACCAGGCCGGTCATCACGAGACAGATAATGCACAATATGATTACCGGAGTCAGAGATTTAAGATTCAGCATGACGCGCACCTCCGAAAGAAACAGGGATTGTCCACCGGTCAATATGGGGTGTCAGGATATTCATGAAGATTATCGAGAACGAAACACCTTCTGTCATACCGCCGAAAACACGAATCACAGAGGTCAACAGCCCACATCCAACAGCAAAAATGATTTTTCCGCGGACGGTGAGCGGAGATGTGACATAGTCGGTTGCCATAAAGAAGGCACCAATGAACAGACCACCGGATAAGACATGATACACAGGATCCAAACCCATCAAAGCAGTGAAACCGAAGACAGTCAGAATATAGACAAAAGGTATCCAGCCTGAAATGACTTTCCGGATCATCAAATACGCAGCACCGATCAACAAGGCTAAAACCGAAACTTCACCGATGCAGCCACCTTTGAGACCAAGGAATAAATCAAGATAAGAGGGGAGATCTGCTGCGGTAGAACCTGATCTAAGTAAGTAAAGAGGTGTTGCCGTACTGACCAGATCGGATGAAGCAAGATCACCGATGTGTCGGGATAACAACGTCCAGCGGGTCATGACTGCCGGAAATGACAATGTCAGGATAATGCGCGCGGTTAATGCCGGATTCACAAAATTCTGCCCCAAGCCGCCGAACATCTGCTTGACGATAACAATAGCGATAAAGGCACCGACCACCGGTATGTACAGCGGAATCGAGGGTGGCAGGTTAAAAGCCAGCAGAAGCCCTGTGACAACAGCACTCCAGTCGCTGATGGTATTTTCACGCTTCATAACCCTTCGACACAAGTATTCGAACAATACGGCTGATCCGACTGTCAGGCAAATGACCAGCAGGGCTCGAAGACCAAATATGTAGACAGATGCGATGAGAGCCGGAATTAAGGCAATGACAACGTCCAGCATGATACGGGAAGATTTAGCCTGATCGCGGATGTGCGGTGAAGATGATACATTTAAACTCATGACTGTGACGCCTCCTTAGCCTTAGCGGCCCGAACCATGATTTTACCGTCCCGGATGCTTTGTACGAGATACCGTTTGGCCGGACAAGAATAGTTGCAGCTGCCGCATTCGATACAGTCGAGAATATGATGCTGATTCAGGTCGGCCACGTCTCTGTTTCGAACCGACTCGTCCAGTGTGGTTGGCATCAACCTCATCGGACAGACAGAAACGCACCGTCCGCAACGGATACAAGGCGTTTCAATGGGTGTTGAACCATCTGCTTCATCGAAAACAAGGATGGCATTATTCTGTTTAATGATGCTTGCTTCCAGCCGGTCAAGCGCTACCCCCATCATCGGCCCGCCCATGATGACTTTGCCGGGATCAGACACAAGTCCACCTGTTGCTTCAATCACATCAGGAATCGTTGCTCCAATCGGAACATCAACGTTCATGGGATTTTTCACAGCGCTGCCATCAATGGTCAGGGTTTTTCGAACAAGCGGCATACCGGTTTTCAGATAAACGGCAATGTACCGGACAGTTGTCACATTTAACACAAGCGTGTGAACATCGTGCGGTAGTCCGCCTGTCGGAACAGAACGGCCGGTTAGCGCATAGATCAACATTTTTTCAGCACCCTGAGGGTATCGGGTTTTCAAGGGAATGACTTCAATTGCCGTTTCCTTACGTTTCTTGATTTCCTCGCGAAGTGCTTCAATGGCTTTTGGCTTATTCGTTTCAATACCGATCAGTGCTTTCGGTATTGACATATACGTCATCACATGGCGGATTCCTTCAATGATTTCGTCAGGATGTTCAACGCATTGCCGAAAATCAACCGAAATATAGGGTTCGCATTCTGCTGCATTGATCACCAGTACATCTGGTTCCTTACCGGCTGGTGGCTGCATTTTCATGTGGGTCGGGAATCCGGCACCACCGAGCCCGACCAGACCGGACGCCTTCAAAGCGCCGATAAAAGATGCCTTATCTGTTACAACCGGTGGTGACAGGGTTTCATCGAACAGCATCTGACCATCTGATTCGATGACAACAATTTCAACAGACCGTCCGGAGCTGGCGACTTCCTTTACAACAGAAGTCACCGTTCCCGATATACTGGCATGGATCGGAACGGCAAGAGCACCGGTCGATTCACCGATGACCTGGCCAATTTTGACTGAATCACCCTTTTGAACCACGCAGGAACAGGGTGGACCGACATGCATGCTCATCGGAATGCGAA
>JAAYBY010000338.1 GCA_012729935.1 Clostridiaceae bacterium
CGTCTGGTCAGAGCCAGGCCGCTCTGGAAACGATTACCCGGATGGAAACAGGATATCCGGAACATCCGCGATTTTTCAGCCTTGCCGCAAGAAGCTCAGGACTATGTTCGCTTTATAGAGAAAGAGCTTGCGCTGCCCGTAAAATACATATCCAACGGACCTAACCGCGAGGAGATCATTTTTCGATGACTACGGAGGACAGGATGAAGCAGGAATCCATACTGATTCTGGATTTTGGCGGTCAATACAGTCAGCTCATTGCCCGACGTGTTCGTGATGATCATGTTTATTGTACGATTCTGCCCTGGCATACTCCGCTGGAAAAAATAAGGGACGCGCATGTCCAGGGAATCATCCTGACAGGCGGACCCAACAGCGTCTATGCTGAACATGCCCCGTGCTGTGACGCCGAACTTCTCTCGCTGGGTATCCCGGTGCTTGGTATATGCTATGGTGCTCAGCTGATGACTGTCTTGTCAGGCGGAACCGTTATCCGTTCTCAACAGCCGGAGTATGGCAGCGTACCCATCCATCTGAATAAGGAAAGCAGACTGTTTTCAGGATTGCCTGAGGATACGATCTGCTGGATGAGTCATACCGATCAGATTCAGAGTCTGCCAGCTGGGTTTCAGGTGACCGCCCAAACGCAGAACTGTCCGATCGCTGCGATGGAGAATAGCCGGCGCAATCTTTTTGCGCTGCAGTTTCATCCTGAAGTGCTGCATACACGGGAAGGGAAAACGATCCTGCATCATTTTTTGTACGCAATCTGCGGCTGCTCAGGCACCTGGAAGATGGATACATTCGTTCAGCAGTCAATCGATAAGATTCGCAGCCAGATCAGATCTGGCCGGGTACTGTGTGCCTTATCGGGCGGTGTTGACTCCAGTGTTGCAGCAGCGATGGTTCATCAGGCGGTCGGTGATCAGCTCACCTGTATCTTTGTTGATCACGGATTCCTGCGCAAAGGAGAAGGGGATGCCGTTGAACAGCTCTTTCGGGATAAGTTCGACATGAATCTGGTTCGGGTCAACGCACAGAAACGTTTTTTGGACGCTATCTCCGGCATTTCTGACTCTGAAACCAAGAGAAAGCGGATCGGTGAGCTGTTTATCCGCATTTTTGAAGAGGAAGCAGGGCGGATCGGATCAGTTGACTATCTGGTTCAGGGAACCATTTATCCTGATGTCGTCGAGAGCGGTTCAGGTGATGCGGCAGTCATTAAGAGTCATCACAATGTTGCGGGATTACCGGAAAAAATCAATTTCCGGGCGATCATTGAACCACTGCGTGATTTGTTTAAGGATGAAGTCCGTCAGGCTGGAATTGAACTGGGTCTGCCCCGTCAGATGGTCTGGCGCCAGCCGTTTCCCGGTCCGGGTCTTGCGATACGGATCATGGGTGACGTCACAGAAGAAAAATTAAGAATCATCAGCGAGGCGGATGCGATTTTTCGAGATGAGATAGACAAGGCTGGTCTGGCACAGGACATCAACCAGTATTTTGCTGTTTTGACAGGCGTGAGATCTGTCGGTGTCATGGGCGATGAACGGACCTATGATCATGTCATTGCCTTGCGTGGTGTAACCACGACAGATTTCATGACGGCAGACTGGGCAAGAATTCCCTATGATACACTGGCCGGAATTTCTGAGCGGATCATCAACGAGGTCAGGCATGTCAATCGTATTGTCTACGATATAACCACCAAACCGCCCGCGACGATTGAATGGGAATAAGTGGCATGAAGCAGGCAAGAAGGCATACAGGAGGGCAGATATGAAGTATATTTTTGTAACAGGTGGTGTTGTTTCAGGACTGGGCAAAGGCATAACAGCAGCTTCATTGGGCTGTCTGCTGAAAGCTCGCGGAATTCGAGTCACCATGCAGAAACTTGATCCTTATCTCAATGTTGATCCGGGAACCATGAATCCCTATGAACATGGTGAAGTGTTTGTGACCGATGATGGTGCAGAGACAGACCTCGATCTGGGACATTATGAACGTTTTATCGACGAACGTTTATCCCAGAACAGCAACATAACCTCCGGCAGAATATATTGGTCTGTTATTCAAAAAGAACGCAAGGGGGATTATCTGGGCGGTACAGTTCAGGTCATCCCACATATTACCAACGAAATCAAAGATCGAATTCGCATGGGAAAAGCTGGTTATGATGTCGCAATCATTGAAATCGGCGGAACCATCGGTGATATCGAAGGATTGCCAATCATTGAGGCAACCCGCCAGTTTGCCGCAGATATCGGTCGTCAGAACTGCCTGTTTATTCATGTAACCCTTCTGCCTTATCTCAGTGTTTCGAAAGAGCAGAAAACAAAGCCGACACAACACAGCGTCAAAGACCTTCTGAGTCTGGGCATTCAACCGGATGTCATTGTCTGCCGTTCGGA
>JAAYBY010000339.1 GCA_012729935.1 Clostridiaceae bacterium
CAGAGCCAACACCCACATTGCCACCCATTCAATTAAACAAGCCAGAGCCATGGCCCAAACCAGATCGCAGCGCGGCAAAAATTTATGAAGCAAATCCAAAACTGACACCTGTCAATTATCAATCCAAAGCGCTGCTGCCGCCAAGTGCAGATAGAGGGCAAAACTACTTGAACCGGATCACATTTATCTGTGATTCGCCGACCTACTGGATGTGGCCGTATGGACTGTTGAATAACGGGAAGGACAGCAAACAAATTTGGACCGGTCCGGAAGGCACCATGACGCTTGCCTATCAAGGCAGTTATGAAATCTATGATCCGTTTGACCGCGTCGAACGACCGATTCGCGACGTGGTCGCGTTACATAAACCGGATATTCTAGTGATCGCACTTGGAATAAATGGTGTTTCCTTTATGGATGAGGATTATTTTACGAAAGAGTATACAGATCTTGTAACAGACATTCAGTCGATCAGTCCGAAAACCATTCTGCTTCTCCAATCCATTTATCCGATCACGCATCGATACAAGCATTATGGTTCGATTACCAATGCCATGATTACGGAAGCCAACAGCTGGATTTTACGCATTGCTGAGCAAACTGGCTGCCACTATTTAGATACGATATCTGTGCTGTTGAACGAAGAGGGGAATGCAAAAGATGAGCTCATGATGAAAGACGGGCTGCACCCCAATAAGGAAGGCCTGAACATCATCCTGGACTACATCCGCCACCACGGTTATAGGGCAAAACCTTCAAGGCAGTTGCGTGAACGGTTTATATTTCAATAAATGTTTTTTTAAACCGGACACGCAGCTGCCTCTGGTCTGCTGCTTAAACGGCCGTCAGCCGATGGATGCTACTTGATCCGAATACCATAGATCTTCTGGGCGTATGTCCCGACAACAATCATATTATTGAAAACAGCGGGTGATGATTCACAGTTTGCACCAATAGAGATTGTTGACAAATCATCACCTGTCATCGGATCAAATAAATGCAGGATACCGGCGGAATCTGCGAAAATTCCATATGACCGGCCATCTTCATCTGTGATGGCAACAGGTGAGCTCCAGCTGTGTGCATCCAGCGGTCGTTCCCAAAGCGGCTGGCCGCTTTTTTTATCAAGAGCGATGAGCAGTCCTGCGGTATGACTTGTTGTCTTGGAGATGTTGAAGATGACCCGATCGTCGATATCGCCGGTTCCCAGGAGTGGTGAAGCCAGGAGTCCGCCGCTTAAATATGAATCATAAACACAGGGCACATCATATTGCCAGATCAGCTGCCCGGTAATGGCGTCAATTTTTCTCAAATTGGCGGGTGCACTTTTTCTGCGGTGGTCGATTTCATTACCGTGATAGAGAAAAACGCCTTCATCAGTTTCCTCAAGCGCCATCGTTGCATCGGAATCATCACCCGCATCAAAGACCCAGACAGGTTCCAGTCGATTAATGTCCATGCAGACAATCGCCCCGTCATTATCCGAAAAGTAAACATAATTCCGCCAGGCTACCGGTGAGCTTTCGATGCCGAAACGGCTGCTGGCGTGGGTTTTGTAGCGAAACCGGTCTATGACTGGGTCTATTGATATTTCTCCCGCTTCTGGATTGAACACAGTGTTTAGATGAACGCGATAGAATAGTCCGTTTTCGCCCGGCTCCAGCAATGTATCTGTTTGCCAGTTAATTAATCCTGACGCGTCAAAAGCACCCCAGCTGCGGTATGCCAGAGGATCGCTGCCTG
>JAAYBY010000340.1 GCA_012729935.1 Clostridiaceae bacterium
ATACATCCTTTTGAATACCATACCTATTTACGGCCGAAAGACCCGGTGATTCGATACCAGACCAGCACAGTCGCCTTTTTGGTCAAATCTGTCGAACTTAGCCAGATCAAATCTGGTCCGAATTATCTGCAGGCTCTGAAATTTTTGCATAGCCAGTATTTTATCCACAACTGCTCCAGTCAACTGGCACCCTTGTTTGACCAGATCAAGCTCGAACTGGCAGCAAAAAAACCGGGCTACAGTGATGTTGTCCGGTCGCTGGCCCAAGCATTGATTACCCGAATCTTCGGCCTGATGATGCCTGACTCGCATGCCTATGAGAATCAGCTTAGAGATGATCGTTACGAATCACGGGGACAGATAATCGACCGCTTTTTCCGTGATCACATCCGCTGCCAGCCAACGTTGAAAGATCTGGCCGATTCGCTGCACATATCTGAAAGGCGAACCAGCCAGGTGCTGCAAGAATTGTACAACTGCTCTTTCTCAGAAAAACTGATGCAGACACGAATCGAAATCGCCAAACTCTACCTGCGCTATTCAGCTTTCCATGTGGCAGACATCGCAACCATCTGCGGCTTCCAGTCGCAACACTATTTCTACACATCGTTCAAAAAAAGAACCGGGCAATCCCCTTTGTTCTTCCGACACCACCGTGATAAAGCATTTACCCAGCAGATATCCTATGATGCGTCTAGAGCATCTGATAATTAAAAATTCGTCCTTGTTTCTTTGTTAATATTGATTTTATAAAAACCGTAATACTCCAGCACATGATTTGTCCAAGTCATTATCATCTGAATATGATTAGATCGCCCGTTACGGCAAACTCTCGATAAACGGCTTCATCTTTTCATCCCAAGTGCTGTCGATGATATCCGCAACACCCGCAAAACGCGAGAATCGACAACTCATCTGATCTTCCAGGAAATCACCGATACGCTGAGGCAATGTCTGATCAGCCGGTGCGATTTCATACGCTTCCATGCTGTCACAATAACCCGATGTATTTTTCGGACGCTTATAAGGTCCAGCAGGATATTGACACCGTTTGAACGCGTTAAACTCCGGTAATCCGAGCGTATAGGAGAACCCGACACCACGGGCATCTTCAGCGATCATGATGCTGGGTATACGGCGTCTTAGAAATGACAGACTACCATGACAGTCATATCCGACATGTAGATCACAGGTTTCAATGAAATCAAGCTTTTTCATATCAAATGCAGCAGATTCAATGACAAAACCCAGTTCGCGCGCGGCCTGTCGAATAGACTCGTTTTTGACAGCTGCTTCCGGATTCATCGCAGCGCTGTTGTCACCCGTCTCTCCTTCCGGCATCGGATGGGAAATAGCATCTCCGCAGATAAACAGGCAAACTTTTTTGGCATCCGGATAGAGACCAGCAAGAACCTTCATAATCTCGATCGCCTGACCGGTGTAGTAAAAGCCCATCGGCGGCGTAAAAACGACCTGTTTTATTTGATCCGGGCGCTTCATCGGTTGATAGCGATATTGCTTGTCATACCAGGAGGGACATCCTGTCATCAGGGTGTTAGTTATGCCATGCTTCTGCAAGATATAGCCGGTATAATATTCGCGTACGGAAATTGGGCCGGTTTGATCGGCAATATATCGCAGGAAACTAGTCGTTTTACTGGAATACAGTACCTTCTGGCGGTCATAGAAATCACCGGGATAGACATTCCAGTTAGCACCGATCGGAATCATCGGCACTTTTATGTCCGTCAGGTCTGGTGTCAGTTTGCAGACACCCGGATACATCGGGACATCACGGATCGGAAAGGCTGTCATCAATAGCGCCTTCGACTGATTGATCAGCGGCAGCTGATCGGTCAGGTCATCTTCACGAAAAATGCTGATAAATTCTGTTTCACCGCGAATCTCCTGAAAGATCTTTTTAAAGGCCACTTCGATCAGCTTGTCACCGATGTTGCCACATCCTTTTGCCGGAAAACTAGTCAGTATGGTATACATATAACCTCCCTTTAGCCTTTAACAGCACCCATTACAATACCTTTAGTAAAGTAGCGCTGAAAAGTCATGAAAACAATCAACATTGGCAGAGATGCCAATACACCCCCCGCCATTAAGAGCGCATAGCGCATCGAATATTCTTCCTGAAAAGTCGCAACACCAAGTGGTAATGTTTTCAGTTTCGTCGAGCTGATAGCAACCAACTGCCAGGCATAGTCGTTCCAGCTGCTGATAAAGGTGAAAATCGCCAGCGCACCCATCCCCGGTTTGGCGATCGGCAGAACGATTTTGAAAAATGTGTTCAATTCACCAAATCCATCGACTTTTGCCGCTTCAAGAATTTCGTCCGGAATACTGACAATAAACTGTTTCATGAGGAATACACCAAACGGGATACCCAACTGTGGCAGAATCAGTGCTGTCAGCGTGTCAAAGAGATTCATCTGGTTGATCAGTTTAAATAGCGGAATCAGCATGACCTGTTTGGGAATCATCATACCCAGAATCATCAGATAAAATATGAAATTCACACCCGGAAATTTTTTCTTTGAAAAACCATACCCCGCCATCGAACCAAACAGAACAACCAAAAAACTGGTAATCGAAGAAACAAAAACACTATTGAAAAACCAGTTCAAAGTAGGTGCTTTTTTGAACAGCTCGATATAATTACCAAAATAAAGTTTGCCCGGAATCAATTTAGGCGGTATAGACATGACATCTGAGTCAGTCATCAAAGACCCGATGAATGACCAGTAAACAGGATAGAGTAATAAGATGGCTATTGAGTATAGTAAAATACTGCTTACAAGTGATGCTATTCTACTTTTTTTATCGATCACGAAAGGTGCCTCCTGTTAAGTCGTAGTCGCCCAGATCAATAGCCGGTCTCATCAGATGCCAATAGTCGGAACTGCATGATGGCAAAAATACCGATAATAACAGCCAATACAACACCCATCGTCGATGCTCGGGACAAATTATTGCTGGAGAAAGCCACCTTATAGATCAACGATACAACGGTATCGGATGCATAGTTAGGTCCTCCTCCGCTCATCAGCTTGACAATCGCGAAAACCTGAAATGATTTGATTGTTGTCGTAATCGCGACATACAAGGTTGTCGGTCTGAGAAGCGGAAATGTGATCAGCCAGAATCGCTGCCAGCGACTGGCTCCATCAATATAGGCAGCTTCTGAATACGTTACAGGAATACTCCCCATCGCCGCCAAATTCATGATTAGCGGCTGCCCCATGGTAAAGGTAATGATAACCAGCGACAAGGAGAATTTAACCAGTTTGGCGTCACCCAGCCAGTTGACAGGTGTGCCGCCAAGGGTCTTGACAAGGAAATTCAGAATGCCGAATGCCGTGCTGTAGATGTTGTTCCAG